>JACDED010000012.1 GCA_013816615.1 Bacteroidota bacterium | reverse complement strand
GTATTGATCATTACTTTGTATTTTGAAGTATTTAAAAAGATCTTAGATGCTTTAGGAAACATTAAGTTCGGTAAAAAGAAAGTACATTAAAACTCTTTTTTTGAGAGATGAAAGGGAAACAAATTTTGTTTCCCTTTTTTTGTTTCCGTTTTCCGAAAAATTTAAACATATAGACACATAGTTTTGATAGGTCAATAAAAAAGATTCACATAGTAGAATTGAAGCTAAGCTTCAATTCTATCGCCTACTATTTTTTTACTTTCTTCTATGTGTCTATGTGGTTAAAATTGGTACGAGATCACAAAACCAAAAACCTTTCGTAACAACTTTTGTATCTGTTTTACAATCGTCGTTTAATTTTATCTCCAAAGGTTTATAAATTTTTTCTCCTATTGAAATATTTATTTCTTTTTTAAATATCGGTCCGGCATAACAAAAAGTATGGTACTCACCATTCTCTCCACAAGCATCAACATTGTCCGGCAGCTCTTTAAGAAAATTTTCATCTATTTCTCTCCCCAACCATTCTTCATTCAAATAACCATCGTTAACACAACAAAGAACTGTTTTAAATTTTAAAGCAATAAAATGGTTTATGATTTCTGTCGTATCCTTTTTCCATAATGGAAAAACAGCTTTCATATTTACTTTAGCCAAATTTGCTTCACGGTAAACGCGTAGGTCTTCTAAAAATATATCCCCAAAAATAACATGCTCAATACCTTCTGCTTTTGCTTTTAGCAACACAGCTTCCATTTGTTTTTCGTATTCATTATTGGTCCCTTCCTTTACCCTTACTTTTAACGAAGGAATACCTACGGAGGCCGTTTGCAGATCCAACAATTCTTCACGTGTGCCATGCATTGATACACGCTTAAATTCATCGTTAACAGTCGTCAACAAATATTTAACGTCAAATAATTTTTCTGATAAAACTTTATGTAAACAATAAGCAGAATCTTTTCCGCCGCTCCAACAAAAAATTGCTTTTGGTAAATCCATTTTTAATTTAAATTTAATCCAAAGGCCAAACCTAACCAGGGCTTTTGCTGGTAGATCCAAAAATCTTTATTCTCATCCAGCAGATCATCAAAACCAAGTGCTAAACCAATATTAAAATTATTAATACCAATAAATGCTCCAACACCTTTTGCCCAAACAACACCATCGTATTCATAACCCACCACATTATTTGTAACCCAGGGGTTTATTGCCGAGCCACCAATACCTGTAAATAGGCCAAACGAAAAACCATAATGTGTAGTTTGCCTATCGTACTTTTTTAACGGATTTTGTTTATACTTTATTTGGTACACATCATTTCTAAATCCTAAATAAACAGCGCCGTTCAATTGTGTATTAAATTGTTGCGGAAAGCCCCGTTGCGTTGGCCGGTATTTAAATGGCATGGTAACAAAATCAACATCAAAGCTGGCCTGCCTGAAAGATTTTGAATTATTAATGCTGTTTGCTATTTTTTTTGGAAAGACAATTCTTTTAGCTAAAGAAGTGTCGACCGCTTTTACTGCTTTATTATAATTATAAACATAGATCGTATCGATCTCATTATCCACATACACTTTTTCATTTTTAGATGAAAAAGTTTTGCTTTTATAATAGCCGTTTGCCAATTGGTATTTGGGTGAATTTCTAACAACACCACAACTATAAAAAAGCATTACCGGAAGGCTAAATATTATAAGTTGCTGATATAGTTTCATATTACAAAGATTAAAAAATACACTCAATCCCCCTACCCCCTTCTCCAAGGGGGAATTTTAAATTACGCCTGCTCTAATTTACTTAAAGATCTATTAAAGAAGAATAGCGCAACCTTTTTTTTTCCGGTTTTAGCTATTTAAAATCCTGTCTTACCGAAAAGAGGCAATTTACGCATAACGCCGGCCTAATTTTGTTGAAGAAAATTATTAATAACCATAAAGCCAAAAGCTTTAAAATAAAACCAGAAACTATGAAAAATTACATTTTAATCGCCGCAACAGCACTACTATCTGTAACAGCCTGTTCACCTGAAGGCGAAACAGCAGAACAAAAAAGGGCAAGAGAAGTTCAGGATTCATTAGTTGCCCTGATAAATGATAAAGAAACGTCGGTTAACGATTTTATCGCAGCCTTTGATGAAGTTGAAAGAAATTTAGATTCAGTAAGCGTTCATCAAAATGTGATCTTAATGCACTCTGACGGAGATATGAAACTGAACCAAAAAGTACGTATCAACCGCGAGATCGAAGCTATTAATGACCTGATGGATGCTAACCGTAAAAAATTAGCAGACCTGAGTAAAAAATTAAAACGCTCTAATAATAAGAACGCGCAATTGGAAAAAACAATTGCTACTTTAATTAACCAGTTAGCTCAAAAAGATTCTGAGTTAGCATCTTTAAATCAACGTTTAACAGAATTGGATGCACAGGTTGCCCAGTTAAAAACTTCGGTTGATACATTAAGCTCACAAGGTGTTTCTAAAACGCAGATCATTAATGAAAGAACTAGTGCTTTACATACCGCTTATTACCGTGTTGGTGATTCTAAAGAATTACGTAAAGCTAAATTAATTGAGCGCAAAGGTGGTGTATTAGGACTTGGAAAAACATCGCAATTGAACCGTGATCTTGATAAATCTAAATTTACACAGATCGATTATACTCAAACAACTACTATTCCTATTAACAGTAAAGATTTTAAAATGATCACACCACACCCAAGTGATTCTTATAAATTAGATAAAACAGATAAAATGGTTAATTGTATTTTGATCATCAATCCTGAAAAATTCTGGAGCGAATCAAAATATTTAGTGGTAAGCAATTAAGAAATTTAAAACATTATTTTTTACTTCCCTCTTCACAGTGAAAAATAATACTTCCATAAAGTAGAATCCCGATAAAAATTTTATCGGGATTTTTTTTGTTAATCAAAAATGTCGTAGTCATGCTGAACTTGATTCAGCATCTCAGTTCTTTTAGTACTGAGATTCCGGATCAAGTCCGGAATGACGTTTTATTTTTCGGGCGCCTTAACGGGCTGCTACAGGCTCCGCTATCGCTTCGGCCTCCTCGCCACGCAAGAGGCAGGCGTGGCTGCGGTGGCTAAACCTTTCACATCCCTGACACATAAGATCTTCGACCTTCTAACAATAATAAAAAAGGGCGCCGTTGGCGCCCTTTTTATAAATAACAATTATTAGGTCAGTTATTTAAGATTGCTTTCCATTTTATCAAAGCATGAATTCCACCCTTTGGTACAATCGTCAGCATATTTCTCAGGAATACCTTTGTGATGTAATGTCATATTTGTTTTACCATCAACTTCGTCCAGTTCTACAGTTACTAATGATTGCATTGGCATTTCAGGCATTCCATATTCTGAGCCCGGAACAATATTTCCTTTGCTGTCACAAAAGCTGTCTGCGTAAACTATCCTCATTTGCGGTACAATTTCCTTGTACGATCCTGTTGACCAATTCTCTTTTCCATCTTTAGATCGCATATTAGCTATATACTTACCACCTACTTTAAAATCAATAGTACAATCCGGGCAGGTATATTCTTTTGGTCCCCACCATTTTTTAAAGCTTTCCGCTTCTGACCATGCTTTCCAAATGGTATTGATAGGCAGATCGAATGTTCTTTCAATTGAAATTGTATTTTGTGCTGTGTCTGTAACTTTATCATTCGTCGTTTCCATAATATTGTTTTTTAAGTGATTAATAATTAAATAATAGTCTTAAGATAAAGACCATATATCCTTTCGCAAAAGATGTACCATAAAACTGAACAAATCTACGCCACCCTGAGCAGGGCAAAAGTCTTGTAGACTTTTGAGCGAGCATGTGGGGTTTGGCTTGAAGAAGTCGAAAGGTAAAAGAAAATAACATCTCAAAGATGAACATCGCAGATTGCAGGCATACATTTAGCTTATTATAACTAAATACTATGACAGAGATAAAAATATTGGTGAATAATATCCATGATGTAACACACCGCGCGGCTGCCGAGACAGAATTAAACGTTTATTTAAAAATGGGCTGGCAAGTGCATGAAACCCACCAACACATAGATGCTGATAATGGATCTCTGATGTTGACCACCATTCTTAAGAAAGAGACGGATGAGACCGGGAAAACGGAAAGCAGCAAGCAGGAAACAGTAAAACAAAACGAAGACAAAAATTCTGCCTTAAAAACCAAACAACAGAACACGGTAAAGGGATCTGAAGAAGAAAAAGAGAAAACGAAAGAAGGAGAAGAAGAAGAAGATAATAATAATGATCCTTCTACAACAGAAGAAACCGGATCAAAAGAGGAAAATTCAGAAATTCCAAAAGGCTTTAAGATCAAAGAAAAGAAAGATGATTCGGGAAGTTCAGAACAAAGGGAAGAATCTTCAAAAGCCTCAGCCGCCAAAACCGAAACAAAAGAAAAGGATGAGAGCGAAAGCGATGAAGATGAACAATCCGATCCTGAAGAAAAAACAACCGAAAAAGAATAAATGTAGAATTAGTTCTACGTAAAATAGTTACATAAAAACAAAACTCCCAATCGTAATTGATTGGGAGTTTTTTTGTTTCAACCCCTGCCAGGGTTAATTGGGAAATTTCCGGATAACCCTGGCAGGGGTTGAAAAATTTTAATGAAGAACTTTTAGCACAAAACATATTGTTGGTAAAAAACTTATCAGGCTCCAAATAAATATTTCTTTCCAATTCTTAAAATTGAATTTCGAAATTATGAGGACTACATTTATTACTGACCAAACTATTGAACCATAATATAAGATCAAGAATAGAAGGTCAAAAATTATAAAAAGGAAATGCAACGATTCGGAAAATCTAAAATATGCTCCTAGTTCTCGAAATATAAATGCCGAAATAAAAAGCGAACAAATGATAATTGCAGATCTATTATTTTCTTTCAAATCCTACTATTTAATTTTTTCTTCTGTAATATTTATAAAATATACGTTTTCTGATTTTTATATATGCAAGGACTGCAGATCCGCATAAATAGATTATTGAGTTAAGCACAAACAAATATTAGTTAATTTCAATATCATAAGTTTTACCCTCTTCCCCATATACATTAGCTAAACCATTTTCATCAAGGGGAGCACTAGATATATGATCATCATCCAAATAACCATCATTCGGAAAATTAATTTGAACCACTTCGCAGTCTTTTACTTCAACATCTAAGTTGTACGTTGCAGAATAGTTGGTTGCAGGATTATGATACTTTACAGTTGCAGAGTAAGTATCATTCTTGAATTTACAGTCGTCTGTTGTTTCCGTTTCTTCATTCTCTTGTTCCTCACTATCATCTTTTGCTTCGTGAGAGCATGAAACAGCGATAAAGACAGGAAATAAAATAATTGCTGTAATCTTTAATCTCATATTGCTTATTTTATATTTAAATTCGCTTCTTAAAAAACGCAAACAGTTTTGTTCCATATTGATCGATTGGATCTTTAGTCAAACCCTGATGAATATTATCAAATCCTCGCACAATTAAATATACTGATGCTGTTAAAATTGCCAAGTAGAAATCGGAAGATGCAAATTGATCCATTTGCGTTAAAGCTCTGTTTCCTGCTACCACTATTCCTATTGCAGCTTCTGTCAATCCATAAATTGCTCGCATGCGCAGCCGGAAATAGAATAATCCTGAACCTAATGCAAGAGTAAATAGTGAAGTTAAAATTATCGCACTGGTCTTTGAAATAGATGGTGATTTGATCCAGAGAAAAATATCTTTTATTCCTACAAAAATCGAGTAATTCGATATTCCCGCAATAACAAGTAGTAAAATAATAAGAGGCAAAACAAAAGCAAAATCCTTAAAACCTTTTTTTGTGATTCCGCTGTTAAAAACATTAATTATTATTATTATTAGAAAAAAAACCACCAATAAACCGATGGAAATGTACGATGCATATTTGAAAATATCATTCCAAGTTCTAGCATTCACACAATAAATAATTGATATTATCGCAATACATACACCTAATACTTGCGTCCACATAGGTGCTCCATTGTCTTCAGAATTTCCTACTTTGTTTTCACTGGATGTTTCTGGTAAATTTCCCATTATATAAATAAACTTTCTTATTAAAGATAGTAATTTTCTATAAATTTTTCATTTACTCTTATGCAAATGATTTTTGTTTAAAAAGTTGAGAAATCAACTAAATTATTTAATTTCAATAATATTTATCAAACCTAAAATGAGCAAACAAAGCCAAAGACGATTGAAAATATTTAATGTGTTTTCTCAAAATCTAAGATGGTTAAAGGAAGAGGTTAATTTTGTAAATTATGAGTTTAAAGACGATTATATCTGTCCACTCTGCCTCAAAATATTTCCTGTCGAAAAGTTAAATGAGAAAATGGGAAACAGTCTAACTCTAGAAGATTTGCCACCTGCATCTTTGGGAGGAAAGCCACTAATTCTTACTTGCAGAAAGTGTAATTCAGAGGCTGGGTACAAATTAGATAGTCATTTATTAAATAGATTAATGGAATTAGATTTTGAACAAATGATTCCCGGATCAAAAGCAAAAACTAAATTTAAAATAGGTGAAAATGAAATAACCGGAACTTTTAAATATCAGAATGATGGGTCAGTTGTTATTGATGTACGCCCACAAAATTCAAATCCAAAACAAGCCGGTAAATTTCTAGGAGATCTAATTACGACTCACAAAACACCTATAACACAGGATAATATCGAAGAAGTGATTAACGGAACTAAAATGAGTTTTGCAATAAAAAACTTAGCAGATGAGCGTAGAGCAGAAATTGCATTACTCAGAATTGCTTACTTTTTAGCTTTTAATGCTTTAGGTTATGGCTTTATTCTAGTAAACAATCCTGGTTTAAGTTTAGTTAGAAAGCAAATATTAAATCCTGATGAAATTATATTATCCACTCCATACTGGATCAAATATGATTTTGAAGACGAATTTCTTGGAATAAATATTGTGAGAGAACCAAAAAATCTCAGATGTTTTCTAGTAGTATTTGACTTAAAAACGAAAAATAAAATTCGCAGATGCGGTATTGCATTACCAGGACATATTATTGATGGAGAAGATATTTATAAAAATATAAGAGAAATTTTGGGTCAAGGCGATAGTTCGATCACACATTCAGTAACAATAGAGAATATATCTCAAAAAGATGAAAGATACTTAAACACCAAACCTCAAAGCGTCGCATCGCACGTATTTTGGAAGGAGTTTTTTAACAAAAGCAACTCGGATAGCTAAATATACTTTACAGTTACCTCAACTTCTCAGCAACATACTTCCCTGTATACCCTTTTTTATTTTTAGCAAGATCTTCTGGTGTTCCTTCAAAAACAATTGTGCCACCGTGCTCTCCGCCTTCAGGGCCAACATCAATGATCCAGTCAGCGCATTTTATAACATCTATATTATGTTCAATTACAACTATTGAATGTCCTTTTGCCAATAAAGCATCAAACGATTTTAATAATTTAGAAACATCGTGAAAATGTAAACCGGTTGTTGGTTCATCAAACACAAATAAAGTGGGTGATGTATTATTAATGGCAATTAAAAAACTTGCCAGCTTAATACGCTGTGCTTCTCCGCCGCTTAAAGTACTGCTGCTTTGTCCGAGTGCTACATAACCTAAACCAACTGCTTGTAATGCCTGTAGCTTTTCTAAGATCCTTAAACAGGTTTTGTTTTCTTTATCCTGCGAGAAAAATTCAACGGCATCTTCCACCGTCAGGTCTAAAATATCTGAAATAGATTTGCCACGATATAAAACTTCCAACGTTTCTGCTTTGTAACGTTTGCCTTTACAATTCTCACACTGCAATTGTATGTCGGCCATAAACTGCATCTCCACCGTTATTTGCCCTTCGCCCTGGCAAACTTCACATCGACCACCTTCAACGTTAAAACTAAAAAAGCCGGGCTTATAATTTCTTGCTTTTGAAAGTCCCTGGTCTGCAAATAAATTTCTTACCTCATCAAATGCTTTTACATACGTAACAGGATTAGAACGAGACGATTTACCAATAGGATTCTGATCTACAAATTCTAATTGTTTAATTTGTTTTAAGCTGCCACCAATTACATGATCTGCATTTACGCTTTCAAAATAACCATCTAAATATTTTTGCAGGTTAGGGATTAATCCTCTTCTTACAAGTGTAGATTTACCCGAACCACTCACACCAGTTACACAGGTTAAAACTCCCAACGGAAATTTAACCGAAACATTTTTTAAATTATTTTCATTTAGGTTCCTGATCTCAATAAACTCTTTCCACTTGCGGCGCGATTTCGGGACTTCAATTCTTAAAACATTGTTTAAATATTTTGAAGTATAACCTGCTTTATTTTTTAAAAGATCTTTATGTGTTCCCTGGAAAACCAAATGACCGCCATGTGTTCCGGCTTCCGGACCAATATCAATGAGCTCATCCGCCATGCGCATAATTTCTTCGTCATGCTCAACAATAATTACCGTGTTACCTTGTTGTTGCAATGAACGTAATACTTTTATCAAACGTTCTGTATCGCGCGGATGCAAACCAATACTTGGCTCATCTAAAATATATAAACTGCCAACAAGTGTACTTCCTAATTGGGTTGCTAAATTAATACGCTGACTTTCGCCACCGCTTAATGTATTGGCAACGCGATTCAACGTTAAATAAGCGAGACCAACATCCATTAAATATTGTAAACGGTTTGTGATCTCTATTAGTAATCGCTTCGCCACTTTTGTATCGTGATCGTCTAATTTTAAATTATTAAAAAAAGGTTGCAATTGATCAACCGGTGACAAAACTAATTCAGTGATATTCTTTCCGCCCACTTTTACATAATTGGCATCTTTGCGCAAACGCGTTCCCTGGCAATCGGGGCAAACCGTTTTACCACGGTAACGCGCTAACATTACTCGATACTGAATTTTGTAAGTTTCGCGCTCAAGCATTTTAAAGAATGCGTTTAAACCATCAAAGTGTTCATTGCCTTCCCACAATAATTGATAATCTTTTTTAGAAAGCTCTGCAATGGGTTTATGAACCGGGAAATTAAATTTGTGCGCGTGTTTTAATAATTCTTTTTTATACGAGCTCATCACTTCACCATTCCAACACACAATTGCGTTTTGAAAAACCGAAAGGCTTTTGTTTGGAATAACAAGATCAGGATCGATACCAATAATGCTTCCAAAGCCTTCGCAGGTTTTACAGGCACCAATTGGATTATTAAACGTGAAAAAATTTACATTCGGTTCTTCAAAGGTCATTCCATCCAGCTCAAATAAATTACTGAATGTATGTTTGTTGTATTCGCCTTCACCTTTTTCAACCCACAACAAACATTCACCGGCACCTTCAAAAAAAGCAGTCTGAATGCTATCTGCAGCGCGACTTAAAAAATCTTCATCTGTTGGATTAGAGACCAAACGATCTATCAATAAAAAAACCTCAGAAGTTTTTTTTACGGTTTTAAAATCAATCTCGCTTATTTTTTGTGTCTTGCCATTTACAACTGCGCGCGAAAAACCCTGTTGTGATAAAAGATCTAATTGTTTTTGAAACGGACGATCCTTGGCCTCAGAAACTTTTGAAAGCACTAAAATTTTTGAACCCTCTTTTAATTCAGAAATAAAGTTTACAACATCTGTTACACTTTGGCGCTTTACCTGCTTACCACTTATTGGTGAAAACGTTTTGCCAACGCGGGAAAATAGTAATTTAAAATAATCGTAGATCTCGGTAATGGTTCCAACCGTACTTCTTGGATTACGCGAAATAACTTTTTGTTCAATAGCTATGGCCGGCGAAATACCTTTTATATAATCTACCTGCGGTTTTTCTAAACGGCCTAAAAATTGTCGCGCGTAAGCTGAAAGACTTTCTACATAACGTCGCTGACCTTCTGCATACAAGGTGTCAAATGCTAATGACGATTTACCTGAACCTGAAAGTCCGGTAATCACGATCATTTTATTTCTTGGCAAAGCAACATCTACATTTTTTAAATTGTGTTGACGAGCGCCTTTAATTATAATAAACTCTTTTGAACTTAATTTGGTAACGTCTTTAGTACTCATTGATGTGTAATATTTTTAAAATTATTTAGTTTTAAATATCTGTCATGTCGAGTAACGAAGCATTAGCGAAGTGTATCGAGACATGATCTCATTCATACTTCTCGATACAATTTTTGTAAAGAGGCAAACAAAAATTTACTCGAAGTGACAGCAAAAATCCTTCTACTCCATTAATTTTTTTAAGTGTTCGGCCGTTGATTCATCTTTCCAATCAATATAACCCACCTCTTCTTTTTTCACTTCCAGTTTTGTATTAACGATATACGATGTTGGAATTGAAAAAATACCAATATCATTAAAATTCTGTTCTAATTTTAAAAAGGTAAAGGGGTAATCCAGGCGCTCTTTCCAGGCCATTATCTTTTCCATAGGTTCATCACTTATGATCACCACCTCCACATCGCTTAATTTCACATCTTTAATATCGTTCATCTCGCGCATCTCATCCAAACAATTTGGGCACCAAGAGGCACTAAAGCTAATTACCAGCTTTTTACCCTTAAATGACTCAAAACTAACCCGCTCTTCGTCAAGATTATAGAGCTTAAGCTTACTAAAATCCATACTTGGGGCATTATTGTATTTATTATAAAAATATAGGGCAATAAAAACACCAATTATGGCAATTATTGTACTGATCCATTTTTTGTTCATAGTAATTAAGAATCGATAGTTAATTGATTTACAAACTAAGGCGTTTAAGGTTTAAAAATACGAATAGATTTGTAAGATTGATTATGATTTTGTTAACCAAAATATTTAAGATAGTTTTAAAAGTTTTTGCTTTTTTTATAATATTATCTGTAGGAAGCGCGATACTTTTTCGCTGGGTACCCGTACCTTTAACGCCGCTAATGCTGATACGCTGCGTTCAACAGAAGGGAGACGGAAAAAGCATGACATTAAAACACGATTGGGTAAGCCTGGAAGAAATTCCGCCAAAATTACAATTGGCTGTAGTTTGCAGTGAGGATCAAAATTATTTAAAACATTATGGCTTTGACTGGGGCGCTATTGAAAAGGCCATGAAAGCTAATGAAGATGGCAAAAAAGGTCGCGGGGGTAGCACTATTTCACAACAAACAGCAAAAAATGTATTCTTATGGCCCGGCCGTAGTTATATACGTAAAGCTTTTGAAGCTTATTTTACTTTATTGATAGAAACCTTTTGGAGTAAAGAACGCATTATGGAAGTTTACCTCAACAGTATTGAAATGGGCAATGGCGTTTATGGTGCAGAAGCCGCAGCACAACATTGGTTTAAAAAACCGGCCATAAAATTAAACAAAGATGAGTGCGCGGCTATTGCTGCTATTTTACCAAACCCTGTAAAATATGTTGCCAATCCACCGAGCTCATACATTTTAAAACGAAAAGCCTGGATCAAACAACAAATGAGTTTTTGGGGAAATGAGTTAGATTACGATAAGTACAATGATGAGGACGAGAAAGAGGAGAAAACAACAACAAAATCTTCTAAAAAGAAAAAATAATGAATAGGATCTTCACACTTACACTATTACTTGTTATGTTTTTAAGCTGCGGCAATTCAAGCACGGCGGATAAAAGCAAAACCGTTTTAAAAGAAACAACAGAAGAGCTTATATCTAATTTAAATAAAGAGGAAAAGCGCGTTGCTTACCGTCTTGATACTTTGTTTAAACAAATGAACCAGATGGGAACTTTTAACGGTAGTGTTTTGGTAGCCCGCGCCGGAAAAGTATTATATCAAAGATCGCTTGGTCTTTTAAATAAAAGCACAAATGATGTTTTAACCGATTCTTCTATGTTTCAGCTGGCTTCGGTCTCAAAAGTAATTACGGCTACGGCGGTGTTAATGTTACACGAAAGAGAATTGATCGATCTTAACAAACCATTTGCTTTTTATTTTCCTGATTTTCCTTACCAGAATGTAACCGTTAACCAATTATTAAATCACCGCTCGGGATTGGCAAATTACATTTATGTTTTGAATAGCGAGATCTATCAGCCAAATTATAAAATGAACAATGATGAAATGTATACCTATTACATCACTAAAAACCCTAAGCCTTACCTAAAACCAAACACCCGTTTTAATTATTGCAATACCAATTATGCATTACTTGCCTTGTTGATCGAAAAAATTTCAAAAAAGTCATATTCTGAGTTTGTTCGTGAAGAATTATTTAAGCCTTTGGGAATGAAGAACACCGCTACGATCAAAGATATTGACCTGAACGGCAAAAATGTTACCAGGCCTTACGATAATAAATGGAAGCCAATTGATCTTGATGCCAGCGATTATGTGTTGGGTGATAAAAGTATTTACTCAACCCCATACGATCTTTATTTGTTTAGCGAAGCCATGTACCAAAATAAAATAATTAAAGCAGAGACACAGGATCTGGCTTACACTGCTTATAGTAAAGAAAAAAAATTAAGCAATTACGGTTATGGCTGGCGAATAAAAGACATGAATGATTCTTTGAAAAAAGAAGTGTATCATAATGGCTGGTGGCACGGCTACCGCTCATCGTTTCACCGCCGTTTAAATGATAAATTAACAGTAATTATTTTAAGCAATCAATTGAACCGTTCAGCATATCAAACATACAGGGTTTACCAGATACTGGATAACGCCCAAACAGGAGATACCCTGGAAGAGGTTGAATAAAGAATTTATTATATGTATTTTTGCCATTTATGTTAACGCTTTATTTAAAAGAGATACGTAGTTTTTTAAGTTCCTTAATAGGCTACATTGCTATTGGCGTTTTTATTTCGCTGGTGGGTATTTTTATGTGGGTGATCCCATCTGAAAGTGGTGGCTCAAATATTTTAGATAATGGCTTTGCAAACATCGATCCTTTATTTTTTATAGCGCCCTGGGTATATTTATTTTTAATTCCCGCTATTACCATGCGTTCTTTTTCTGAAGAGAAAAAAACGGGTACTATTGAATTATTATTAACCCGTCCACTTACTGATCTTCAATTAGTACTTGCAAAATATTTAGCGGGCTTTACTTTGGTAATGGTTTCATTATTACCAACATTGATCTATTATTATAGTGTACATATTTTAGGTGCACCCAAAGGAAATATTGATACCGGTGGTATGTGGGGTTCTTATATTGGTTTATTATTTTTAGGCGCGGGCTTTGTTTCAATTGGCATTTTTGCTTCTGCCATTGCTGAGAACCAGGTTATTGCTTTCATCATTGCTTTATTGCTTTGTTTTTTCTGTTACATAGGTTTTGAATTTATTGCGCAAAGTGGATTGTTTGGCAAGTACGATGCATTCTTTAAAGGACTCGGATTAAATGATCATTACGTAAGCATGAGCCGCGGTGTGATAGATACACGCGATACCCTATATTTTATAAGTGTAATTGCACTTTTTAATTTGTTAACCAAACTTGTTTTAGAAAGTAGAAAATGGTAACAGAGAAAAAAATAAAACTCCAAAGAAATAAACGCCGTGATATTATGTCGCTGTGTATTTTGCTTGGTATTGTTGTGCTTATTAATTTTATTGGTTCCTTTTATTTTAAACGTTTCGATCTAACTTCTGAAAAACGTTATACACTTGCTGAATCAACAAAAACCTTATTACAAAATTTAGATGATGAAGTTTTATTTAAAGTTTATTTTGATGGTGATTTTAATCCCAGCTTTACACGTTTAAGGAACGAAGCAAAAGAAATTTTAGATGAGTTCAGGGCTTATTCAGGAAATCAAATTCAATACGAATTTATTGTACCGGGCGAAGGGCTTAGCAATGACGAGAAAATGAACCTCGAAAAACAATTGTATGAAAAAGGTTTAGTGCCGGAGCAGGTTTACGAAAAAAATAACGATAAGATGTCGGAGTCGCGAATTTGGCCTGGCGCTATTGTTAGCCATAAAGGTCGCCAAGCCGTTTGGAAGATCTTTAACCGCCAGGATAATACAGATTACGAAGTTTCGGTAAATAACAGTGTAAAAGAATTAGAGTACAGCTTAACAAACACTATTCGCAAATTACAACGCGATAAAAAACAAGAAGTAACTTTTATTAACGGGCATTACGAATTAGATACTTTACATATTGTAGAATTTGCCCGGGCACTTTCAGAATATTATGATGTAAACCGTACACCTATTTTAGGAAAGCTGGATGCATTGGATCAAAGCGCTGCTGTTATTATTGCAGGCCCTGACAGCGCATTTACAGTGGCCGATCAGTTTATTATTGATCAGTATATTATGCGGGGTGGTAAAGTTTTATGGTTGGTTGATCCCGTTGGTATTAACCGTGATACTTTAATACAAAAAGGCTTTACTTTAGGATTGCCCCGCCCATTAAATTTAGATAATATGTTATTTAAATACGGTGTGCGTTTGAACACAGTTTTATTACAGGATTTTCAATGCTCGGCAATACCTTTAAACATTGGCTTTAAGAACGGGCAACCAAATTTTAAATTATTTCCATGGCCATTCGCTCCATTGGTTTTACCGGACGGCAATCACCCTATTGTAAAAAATCTTGATCTCATAAAATTTGATTACGTAAGTTCAATAGATACAATTACAGCAAGAGGAATTACAAAAACTGTTCTATTAAACACATCGCGTTACACAAAAATCACTCCTTCGCCTGCACGAATTTATTATTCGAGCGTTCAGATCCCGCCAAAAGAATCTCAATTCATGAATTCGTATGTGCCTGTTGCTGTTTTACTGGAAGGAGAATTTACCAGTTTTGCTGAGAATCGTTTGCCAAGTATATTTTTAACGGACTCTGCCTTTAATGCAAAACATAAATACCTGTCTAAAGGCAAGAAAACAAAAATGATAGTTGTTGCTGATGGTGATGTGGCAAGAAATGATTTTATCAGAACCTCTAACAAGTCTGTACCGCTTGGCTATGATAGAGCTACGAACCAACAGTATGCCAACAAAACATTTTTATTGAACTGTGTAAATTATTTATTGGATGATGAAGGCATGTTACAATTGCGGTCGCGCGAAGTTACTTTACGTTTATTGGATAAAAAGAAAATAACTACACAACGTGGTAAATGGCAAATGATAAATGTATTGATGCCGGTAATGCTATTGATCCTGTTTGGATTGATCCAATTCTTTTTACGGAAACGTAAATTCGCAAAGTAAGTTTAACCTGGTTTGCGACAGGGATGTGAAGGGTTTAGTTCTTTTGCCTGTTAAGGCAAAAAACCGAGGCGCTAGCCGAGCCCGTAGCAGCCCGGCCCGAAGGGGGCGCCCAAAAAATTAATTACACTATACACTTATTGTGCAAATTGGAATTTGAAATAGAAAAAAATTCAGGAAAATTGTAAATTCTGTAGCTAAAGTGCCTGGGTATTATTCGAACAGACTAAAGTTCGTTTCGAGCAATTGATTTTTAACTGCAAACATTACAACACCTGCTGTATTATTTACACCTAATTTGCTCATGATATTCTTGCGGTGCGTATTTACTGTATGCGTACTTAATTTTAATTTATCAGCAATTAATTTATTGGATAAACCTTCGGCAATACCGCGAATGATATCAATTTCACGATCGGTAACTGACATACCATCACAACCTAAAGATTTAATAAATGAATTGGTACTTTTAATTTCTTTTACAGCAGTTAAGAATGAAACAATTTTTCCGCAAATAAATTTCTCACCTTTAATAGTTGAATTAACTGCTTCTAAAATTTCAGTCTTATCGCAATCTTTTAATAAATAGCTGGTAATACCACTTTCCATTACTTTTGTAAGGTTATTTTTAGATAACATTTCTGTTATTACTAAAAATTTGATCTTTGGGAATTTTTTTACAATGCCTTTTAATTCTTCCGCCTCAATTCCTAACGATGTAAAATCTGCAATTAATAAATGTGGCTTCGAAAGTTGTAATTGACTGATAAGGTCATGCTTGTCGCCACAAACTGTTGGCACCAATTCAAAACCTTTTAACTCTCCCACCAAAAGTTCTAATCCAACTCTTGATAAAAAATTTTTGTCAGCTATTAATACTTTGATCATAATTTTAACAGAACAAATATACGCAGAAATTTGAAAAAAATTTGTTAAATCGTGATCCTTTTACCATCCGTTGCTAACAAACAATTCTCAAAAATTGGCGATGCCTCGGCTATAAACTGCTCCAGATCGCCGTACCTGGCTGAGAAATGGCCCAATAACAATTGCTTAACGTTTGCCGCTTTTGCAATTTGAGCCGCCTGTTCGGCAGTAGAATGATAGGTCTTCTCCGCCCTATCCTTTTTATCATTTAAAAAAGTGCTTTCATGGTATAACATATCAACTCCCTTTATGGACTCAATTATTTCAGGATAATAAATTGTGTCGCTACAATACGCATAACTTTTTGCCTCTCTTGCGGCAATAGTTACCTCGCTGTTTTTTATTAAAACACCATCTTTATTTATAACATCATTACCATTCTTTAATTTGGGAATATCGGCTGTTGAAAGGTTGTGCTTATCGAGTTTAAATTTATCAATTTTGCGTGGCAGAGGCTTTTCTTTAAATAAAAATCCTGTACAATAAATGCGATGCTTTAAAGGGAAAGAATAGACCTCTACTTTATCATCTTCAAAAATTAAATTTAATTTATCGTTATTGGTAAATACCCATTTAACTGTAAAATTAAAGTGTGTATCCGACACTTTATTCATAAGATCCATTACCTCTTTTAATTCTGCGGGACAATAAACTGTGATTTCCTGTTTGCGCCCCAAAAGATGCATACTACTTAATAATCCCGGCAAGCCAAAAAAATGATCACCATGTAAATGTGTAATAAAAATATGATCTATAGCCTGGAACTTTGCTTTAAATTTTCTTAACTGAATTTGTGTAGCCTCGCCACAATCAATTAAAAAATAACGCTCAGCTATGTTTAATAACTGAGCGCTTGGATTTCTTTCAGAAGTGGGGCTTGCAGACGAAGAACCTAATATTAATAATTCAAAGGTTTGACTACTCATTAACGGTTTGCGGTAAGCACCATTCTTTTTGTTTCAGAAAAATTTTTGTATTGAATTGTGTAAAGATACATACCATTGCTCCAGTTAGATGCGTCAAGCTCGTAACTGTTATCGCCGTATGTTGTTTTTATCTTTTCATCAAATATTTTATCTCCTAATAAATTATACACGCTGATCCTTGCAGTAGTTTCATCTTTCACATTAAATTTAATAGTTGTTTTATTTGTAAAAGGGTTTGGCATATTAGATACGTTTAAAGACTTTGAATTAACTTCTTCTTTAATACCAACTGCAGGATTGATCTTAATAATATAATAACTTAAAGTACTTGCAGGAGAAATAGACGATGAACCACCTGTATAATTTGGAGGCGTTGGACACGAAGGAAAAGCGGGTGTTAAAAAAGGCTGTACTTTAAATTGAAGTGTATAAGTTCCTGCTATAGTTGGAGTGCCTGAAATTACTGAACAACTGCTGGCATCACCCGGATATTTAAATACGCCCGCAGCTGCTGTAACTGTTGGGCCTGCTAAAAAATTTAATCCCGGAGGCAATGAAAAATTTGTATAGGTTGCAGGAGTGCTTAATTCTACCCTGTTAAAACAAATGGTGATTGAGTTTTGCACAGTATCTTTAGGCACACGTACGGTAATATTTTGTCCGTATGGCAAACCAACAGTTCCTTGCATAAAATTTGTAGCGCTATCAGGCCAGATACCTGCCTTATTCATGGCCACAAAGGCCGGATCAACGGAACAGGTTGTTGGAGCCTGCGCTATTGCCAGTAGAGAAGATACAGCTAAAATAAAAGCAACTATTTTTTTCATTAGTGAGGTTATAAATGTTTTATATATCGCTAAATTAATACTCCTGCTTTAAATAAAAAAGTGAAATAAGTTGAAATTGATGATATAATACTTGTTTAAAATACGCGAATTAGTATCTTTGCAGCCTTAAATTTAAAAAGATGGCAGGTAATATAACCTTTACAATGATTAAGCCTGATGCGGTTGAAGCCAACAACATCGGTCCGATTTTAGCAATGATAAACAAAGCGGGATTCAGGATCCTGGCAATGAAATACATGCGTTTAACAAAAGAACAAGCTGGTAATTTTTATGCTGTGCATAAAGAGCGCCCGTTTTATGGCGAATTAACTGAGTATATGAGCGCTGGCCCTATTGTTGCAGCAGTTTTAGTTAAAGATAATGCGGTTGCTGACTATCGTAAGCTGATCGGGGCAACTGACCCTACCAAAGCTGATGAAGGAACTATTCGTAAAATGTTCGCGAAATCAATTGCTGCAAACGCTGTACACGGTAGTGATAGTGATGAGAACGCTGAAATTGAATCAAACTTTTTCTTCTCTCATTTAGAGAGATATTAAACAAAAGGTTAAATTTTAAAGCCCGCATAAGGACATCTTCTGCGGGCTTTTTCATGAATTTCAACCAGAAAATAGATAAAAGCTACCACTTTTAAAGAAAGTGTATGTTTATTTAAAAAAAGTAATGAACTTTGTTTTGATTTATGATAAAAAATAAACATTTTTGTTAAAATTTATTAATAGTAATAAAAACCATTTTGGTATGATAAAATATCTCTCTCAAAAATTAGTTAAAGCTGCTGCAATTGTTGCTTTGATAGGATTAACAGGTGTTGCTGAGGCTCAAAGCTGGTCACAGGCGGGCCCTATTTATAACGCTGGACGGGCAAGAAACATGGTTGTTGACAAGAACGACCCTTCGGGAAATACGATGTACGTAGGAAGTGCTTCAAGCGGTGTTTTCTTTACCAATGATGGCGGAGTTAACTGGAGTGCTTTAGTTTTAGCAAATAACCAACTAAATGTGAGTTATATGGCCCAGGCTGCCGATGGTAAAATATACGTTGCAACCGGCGAAGGTTTTTTAAGACCGGGTCAAAAATTAAAAGCACAACCTGGTACAGGTTTATATGTAATTAACGGCGCAAGTTTAACTTTAGTTGCTTCAAGCACTGTTGTTGGTACGGTTATTAACCGTATTGCCTGTAGCCCTTCAAATGCAAATAAAATGGCGCTTGCAACTAGTTTAGGGGTTATGACAGGTGATGTTACAAATCCTTCAAGTTTTGTCGTAGCAGTTCCTACAACAACTTTAGTTAGTGGTCAAGACGTTAAATTCGATAATTCAGGTATTTTATATTTTTCGCAAGGAAACGAAACTTCTATCGGATCTGCTGCTGCTGAAGCTTCTAAAGTTTATAAATCAACGGATAATACATTATCAAGTTTTACTCAATTATCAAACTTAAACTCATCTTTATTACAAAATGATATTTTTGGCCGTATTGAATTAGCTATTTCTCCAACAAATAATAGTGTAATTTATGCTTCTTGTGCAAGCAAATTTGCAGGAACAGCTGGCCCGGCTTCTCCAAACTTAAAAGGTTTATTTGTATCTTATGATGCAGGTGCATCGTGGGGTTTGATCTTACAAGGCTCTCCTCAATTAGATCCTTTAATGAATGGTGAAACTTTTGGTCCGGTTATTGTTGGTGGTACTGCTGCTTCCGGTGATTATGCGCATGTTATAACTGTCGACCCTTTTGATTCTGATCAATTATATATTGGAAGTTACCAATTTTATTACTGGAAAAGAACTGGCGGTCCTAATTCAAACCCGGTTGGAACATGGACTAAAAAAGGCGTTACATTTATTCCTAATTCACAATTCTTTTTAGCAAGAAATATTCACGATATTCAATTTATTAAATCCGGAAGTTCAATTTCTAAATTCTTTTTTATAACAGATGCTGGTATCTATAGATCAACTGATGTTTTAAATGGTCAGTTTGGATTAACAAGCTTTCAACCATTTTATAAAGGTTTAATTACAGGTCAGTTTAACTCTGTTAGTATTGAGCGTTTCCCTTTAGCGGCAGGTTCAGCTACGTCATCTCCAGGAACACAAGTAATTCCTTACTCTGGTTTTATTGGAGGTACAGGTGGTAACGGTTTAAATTATTTTAGTGGTAATTTTCCAAACGTAACGCAAGAAAATGTTTACAGCAGCGGAGATGTTTATCAATCAGAATTCTCTAAAATACTTCCAAATGCGGCTTATTTTACACAAGGTTCAGGCAAATTATTCAGAACAACAGATGTTAGATCATCAGATCCGGTGCAAGTTGATTTATTAGTGAACTCAAAATTACAGACCATTTTACCATACGATAATACTACGTATAATGTAACGGGTACTCCTTTTAAACTTTGGGAAACTTATGGTCAAACAACAGCTAACCCTGATTCTGCTGTATTTTATAATGATACTTTACGTTTTTCTGCCTCAATGGTTGGTGTTGCTACATTAACTTCACAATCTACATTTAGTTTTTCTGCAGCAAGACCAAATAAATTTGCTTCAATTGATAGTATCGTTTTTAGAACAGGGGTTGTAGAGTTGCCAATTACATGTTCAACTAAAACAATTTCATTTAACGCTCCTGGAGATAAAAAAGATATTAATATCAAATTAGCAAATTCTTACAATGTTCCTGCTTCAGGAACCCTTTCTCCCACTATTACACAAAGCCTTGGCCCTGTTGCCAGCGCTTCTGTTATAGTTAATTCGAATACCTATTTAGATAATATTAGCGTAACATTCACAGCACCGCCATTTGCTAACAAAACAACTGTAAGTGTATCATGTGTGCCAGATGCCGCCGCTTATTATCGTGTTTTCTGTACGGTTTTTTATAAATATAAAATAGGAGATTCCGTTAAAGTTGTGGACGACAGGATTTCAACAAAAACATCAACTTATACTTCGGTTCTAACTAGTCCAGTGAGCTGGGCATATGGTAATTCGCAACCTGCTTATACGCTTGCTGCGGCAAATGCATCGGCCATAGTAAACCCAACATTTGTATTAACACCCGGTAATTTTACTCAAACTTCTAACCCAACGTTTACAGTCAGGCCAATTACCACAACCAATTACACAATTACTTCAACAGGCACGTTTACATTTGGAACATACACTGTAACAGGGAAACCTGTGACGCATACACTCACTGCGCCCTCAACTCCAAATGCTACTTTTGTTCTAACTCCCGGAAGTATTACCCAAACTGTTTCAACTTTTACTGTTGCACCAACGGCCACAACTTCCACTATTTACACAGTAACTGCAACCAATAGTTCTAATACTGTAACCACAACATTTAGTGTGGCACCTTCTACTTATAGTTTAGAACCGGGTTCAGTTACACAATTGAGTCCCATATTTACAATTGTGGCTACTCCAACTAATCCAACATCTACATATTCAATCACCGGTTTAAGTTCTAATACATTAACGGGTAATGATACATACACTACAGGTGCTATTACAGTGATAACGGTTACAAATAATTTAGGTTACTTTCTAGCTGCTGTTCCTCCAAATAACAAGCCTGTTAAAATTGAAATGGGTACTTCTGCAAGGATGGCAATGGGTTATGGAGCTAATGTATACGTTTCCAATGCTCCTTTAAGCTTAAATAATCCTTTAAGCATGATCAATGTGAGTGCTGATAAATGTTTAACTACAGATGCTGCGGGTAACAAATTAGCAGGCCCTTCAAATACTGTGGCTGTTAGTGGTACTGTTACTGCTTTAGAGTGGAGCAAAAACGGTACAGAATTATATTATGCAACAAACGATCCTTTAAGCGGTAATAAATTCTTATACCGTGTATCGTATCTAGATGCTTTAATGGATTCAACTGCGAAATCTTATTCAGGTAAATTACATACGAATGTATTTGTATTTAATACCGGAACTGTTGCTACGTCATTTGCTCCAGATGGAACTAAGAATAATCCGCGTAGCCCATACAGAACAGCATTGTTAGGTGGACCATATACTAAAATAATTACAGGTATTAGTGTTACCAATGATGACAAAGCTATTGCCGTTACTTTTGATGATCCTGCAGGCACCAAAATTTTGTATAGTACTGTGGCGGATGTTAGAAAATGTAATTTTACTAACGTAGCACTTGTTTCTAAAACCGGTACAGGTTTACCAACAACAAAAATATACTGTTCTTTAATGGAAAAATCTGATAATAAAAAAGTTTTTCTAGGAACTGATTTTGGTGTATACACTACAAATGATATTACTGCTGCAACACCTACCTGGGTAGATGCTAATAATAATCAATTACCACCGTTACAAGTATTTGATATCAAACAACAGGTAATGAGATCATGGGATTGTTATAATGGCGGTGTTATTTATGCTGCAACTAACGGACGTGGCGTTTGGATGAATAAGGATTATCAGGTTAATTACTTTGTTGGTGTTGATGAATTACCTGCTGTTAAACTTGAAAATAATATGAGCATATACCCAAATCCAACAAACGGAAATGTAAATATATTGTTTACAGCTGCTGATGGAGAATCTGCTACTATTAACATTATGGATATTAATGGCCGTGTGGTTAAAAATGAAAATTTAGGTAAATTAACTTCTGGTGATCTTACTTATGTTTTCGAAACCACTGAGTTGGCAAGCGGAATGTACATCGTAAATATCAACGGTACTTCTGGTACTAAACGTGTTGCTAAATTAATCGTAACTAAATAACATTGATCTTTTAATAAAAAAAGCTGCTTACTACAAGCAGCTTTTTTTTTTGGACTTAACTTTAAATATTAATTCATTAAAATGAAAACAACAGAAGCCGATTCTTTTTACGACCATTTAGAACAAATGAGCGTTAACGAACTTCTTACAAATATTAATAAAGAAGATAAAACAGTACCGCTTGCTGTTGAAAAAGTAATACCACAAATTGAGAAATTAGTAAATGGTATCATCAACAGATTATCTGACGGCGGGCGTTTATTTTATATTGGCGCCGGCACAAGCGGCAGGCTGGGAATTGTTGACGCAAGCGAATGTCCGCCAACCTACGGCATTGCACAGGGCATTGTAATAGGCTTAATTGCAGGTGGCGATGAAGCAATAAGAAAAGCGGTAGAGTTTGCCGAAGATGATCTGCAACAAGGCTGGCAAGATCTTAAACAACATAACATAACCAATAAAGATGTTGTAGTTGGTATTGCCGCATCAGGCTCTACACCTTATGTTATTGGCGCATTAAAAAAATGTAATACCGAAAATATTTTAACAGGTTGCATTAGCTGTAACGCAGGAAGTGAAATAGCCGCTGTATCAAAACTACCAATTGAGGTTGTTGTTGGACCTGAATTTGTAACCGGTTCTACACGTATGAAAAGTGGTACTGCACAGAAATTGGTTTTGAATATGATCTCTACTTCTGTAATGATAAAATTAGGTCGCGTAAAAGGAAATAAAATGGTTGATATGCAACTCAGCAATAATAAACTGGTTGATCGTGGCGCAAAAATGCTTATGAAAAATACCGGACTCGAAAACTACGAAGAAGCTAAAGCCTTACTTTTAAAACATGGTAGTGTAAGAAAAGCTACAGAAGCTTATAAAAAATAATGTGCGTCATCTTATAACTTGAATTGTAAGTTTTTTTAATAAGGAAAGTTTAAGCCACTAATTTCACAAATAACACTAACCTTCGCGCCTCGAATTAGTGAATTTTGCAAGCAAACTTGCAAAATATTCAATTTCACTAATTCTACATCATGTATAATCAAAAAAATGTTTTGCGAAATTTGTGTAATTCGTGGCTTATTTAAAAAACGTTCTTATCTCATACAATAGCCATAAGCAATGACGATTTATTTCCCGTTTATAAACTCCGCCATTTTATTGGTTACTTTTTCTGAAACGTAATTTAATTTGGTAACATCCTCAGGCTTTGCTTTACCTTGTCCTTCAAAAAATAGGTGATCCAATTCTTCAAAATAAACAGTTTTAAAATTCGCCTTTCCTTTCATTGCTTCCAGCCAAAGATCATAATCTTTTTTTGTAACATTAAAATCTCTTCCACCCTGTATCAATAAAATTGGTAAACTTAAAGTTTTTGCAACATCCAATACTTTGTAATTTCTGTCAAATAACCAATACTTTGGTCTTGCACCAAAAGGCAGGGCTGTTCTACTCCACAAGGCAAGATCAGGTTTCAATGCATTGTTTACCTGCCATTTCATAGCAACATCCTGCGCATCTGCAGTTTCGTTTTTTTTGGTTCTTAAACTTGCTATGTAATCTATTTGCTCAGGTATCAGATCCAATAATCTCCTTGCCGGTGCTGCTAATAATATCAATCCTTTTACTTTACACTTTTTCGCCATCAATGGCGCGCATAAAGCCCCCTGGCTGTGGCCCGCAATATAAATGCGATTGGTGTCAATTCCTTTTTGTTGCTTTAAAAAATTTAAAGCGGCAACAGCATCATCAATAGTTTCTGTTTGATAATCCATACTGTCCATTGGAAAAGGATCATGGTATTGATACACATAAGTTCTTTTATCATAAATTAAAACGGTAATTCCTTTTTGCACGAGCTCCAAAGCTATATCTAAAAATATTTTATTGCGCGCAACACTCATGTTCCTGTCGTGTGGGCCGCTGCCATGAACCAACACAACAGCCGGTGATAATTTTTTTTGATCGTTTGGCACATATAAGCTTCCGGGCAATTTTATAAATGGATTGCTTTCAAAAGAAATTTCCTTGCGTGTAAAATTGTTATTTACTATTGACTTTGGTTTATGAAACCACTGTGTACTAAAAGTATCAATTGTCAGTTTCTGAATATATTGCGCCTGGTCAAAATATAAATACCATAAAAATTTACCGTCGCCGGTTTTTATAGATGTGCAGGTAACCATTTTACAACCTTGTGTATCCACTTCAGTTTTTTCAATAGCAACAATTACTCCGTGTGCGCTTCTAAAATTATTTAAAGTTCTGTCGGTTTGGGCAGAGCTGATTTTTGCATAAAAGGAAGTATCAAAGAACTTCTCATTACGGTTAGGGATATCCCTTTTTACAGCTCCAAAAAACGATTTTGAGAGCTTTTTATAAGGGTTAACTTCTTTGGCTTCATCCTGAGCCATATAGGTCGCGCTTATCAATAGCAGAGCGAAAATTTGTAAAGAATAGCGTAATTTTATCATTTAATTTGCCGTATATTTATTAGTCCAAATTTACCATAAAAGTGATACCTAAGAACACTGTTGAAAAAATAATTGATGCCGCGCATGTTGAGGAAGTTTTAGGTGAATTTATCACTTTAAAAAAGCGCGGTGCTAATCTATTGGGCCTCTGTCCTTTTCATGGGGAAAAATCGCCATCATTTACAGTATCGCCTGTTAAAGGCATTTACAAATGTTTTGGTTGCGGCAAATCGGGTAACTCGGTAAATTTTATTATGGAGCATTTACAGCTCTCCTACCCCGATGCTTTACGCTGGCTTGCCAAAAAATATAGTATAGAAATTGTTGAGCGAGAAATAACTCCCGAAGAACGCGAGCAACAAACCGAGCGCGAAAGTATGCTTATTGTTATGCAATATGCGCAGCGTTATTTTACTGAAACAATGTTTGATACCGATGAAGGCAGATCTATTGGATTAAGTTATTTTAAAGAGCGTGATCTGCGCGATGATATCATTGCAAAATTTCAGTTAGGTTATAGTCTCGAAGAAAGAAATGCATTTACAGTTACCGCTGTAAAGAATAGTTACCAGCCAAAGTATCTTGCTAAAACCGGAATGAGTATTGTGAGCAACAGGCATGTTGAAGGTACAGAAATTACACAGGCCGATCTTTTTGACCGTTATGCGGGCCGGGTTATGTTCCCAATACATGATGATGGAGGCCGCGTTGTTGCTTTTGGTGGCAGAACATTAAGCAATGATAAAAAAACAGCCAAATATATTAACAGTCCCGAAACAGATATTTATAACAAGAGTAAAATTTTATATGGTTTATGGATGGGAAAAAAAGCCATTCAAAATGCCGATAAATGTTTTTTGGTTGAAGGTTATATGGATGTTATTGCCATGCACCAGGCAGGAATTGAAAATGTTGTTGCATCAAGCGGCACATCGCTAACCGTTGAACAAATAAAATCCATTCACCGTTTTACAAAAAACATTGTTGTTTTATACGATGGTGATGAAGCCGGGCAAAAGGCCAGTAACCGCGCCATTCCTCTGCTTTTAGAAGAAGGAATGAATGTAAAACTATTGATGTTTCCTGACAATGATGATCCGGATTCGTTCAGCAGAAAAGTTACCATACAGGAGTTTAAAGATTATTTAGAAAATAATACAGAAGATTTTTTAAAGTTCAAAGCAAAAAAATTAAGTGAAGAAAGCAAGAACGATCCTATAAAACGTGCAGGTGTTATAAAAGATCTTGTAGATAGTATTTCCATTATTCCAGATAATATTATTCGCAGCATTTATATTAAAGAGTGTGCTAATATTATGGAAATTGAAGAATCTATTCTTCAAATGGAAGTAAATAAGATCCGGAGAAAGACCGCTACAAAAGCCTCTAATACTACCGCAAACGAAACACAGCAATTAACTCCGGAAAATGTAGAAGAAGAATTATTTCTGGATACAAAACCTGAAAAAGAGCTTTTTAATTTTGATGCTGAAGAAGAACGTTTGTTAGTATTAATGATCAAATACGGTAATCTTTTAATTACCACACAGGCTGAAGATGAAGTGAACGTTGAACACGAATTGGAAATTACGCTCGGTGAATTTATTATTTTTGAGTTATGGCGTGATGAAATTGCTTACGAAAATCCTTTATATAAGACGGTACTGGATGAGTATATTGAACAATTAAAGGATCTTCGCCTGCCGGATGTTAAACATTTTTTACAATCTCCCGATCCATTAATAAGCAGCTTTGCTGTAAATTATGTAATAGATAAACATGAGGTAAGTCCTAAGTGGATCAACTTTGGCGTTATTGTTCCAAAAGAAATTGATCTTGCAAAAAAAGATGCCGAAAAAACATTATTTAGTTTTAAAAGTAGAAAGCTGAATGCTTATATTAATTCGATCCGTGAATCTTTAAAAACATGTTCGTACGACGAATCGATCGAAATTCTTGAAGAAATAAAACGGCTTGAAATTTTAAAAATCAGGATCAATCTGCTTTTAGGTAGAGAAGTTATAAAATAGGTTTCCTAAAAATATTCTAAATACGAAGCAATGTATTTTGTATTTTAGTTGAACTTAAGTTGTGTATACTTTTAGTTTCGCCAAACAAATGATTGTAAGATCTGTCTTCTTTTTCATTTTAGCATTTCTGCCCGCTCTTGCATTCTCACAATCGCCGGAAGAAGAGATCGATCCCGAAAACATAAACGCTCAATATCTCGAGCATCTTATTAAGCAAAAAGTTGATAGTGTAAGGCATAGCAAAGGATTACTTGAGCTAGTAAATGATAGCATTCTTTATGTTGCATCCAGCCATCACTCTAATAATATGGCAAAAACCAGAAACTTAAGTCACTTTGAAGCTTCAAAAAAATTTAAGAATCCACAAAAACGTGCCGAAGCCTTTGGAGCTGTGAATTATTTTACAGGAGAAAATGTTGCATTTATAACGGCTTACAAAAAATTAAATATCAAACATCCCGAATTGAGTGAGTTTTTTACTTATGGGGAATTTGCCAGCCGAATGGTTAAAAACTGGGTAAAATCAAGAGGGCATTATCGTAACATTATTAAAAAAGAATATCAAATAACAGGCGTAACTATTTCTTATGATAAAAAAACAAAACGCATTTATGGCACACAAAAATTTGCAGAAGTAAAAAGCAAATTCGTTTTTATAGAAAATACTAATCTTTTTCCATACGAAGATGAAAATGAAATTGAATATGAATTAAAAGAATTGAAACAGGTTTCAAGATTGCCGCATAAAGGTCCGCACCGCTGGCGTTTAAAGCGACGTAAAAAATTCAGACGCTGTAAAGAATGTGACGGTATACCAAGTCAAAAAAATAATTTATTCTTTTATGTAGACTCATCTATGAATGTACATTGCTATACAAAAGATGGCACGTTATTTAAACGTCTAACAAAAAGAAGAAGAGATGGCTTTGCTTTGGAAATTATAAAATATGATGATTATGTATGCAGCAATAAAAATTTCTTTTTAAAACCAAGTCGTCGTAACGGAGAATGTATTGCAAATGGTACAATTCAAAAACCAGTTTACAAATGGAAGCTTAGAAAAATATACCGAAAGATAAAACGTGTATGGAAAATAAAAAAATGGCGTAAAATCTTTAAAGTATATTTTACATTTAAGTTCAGAAAATATGGTGATGCTGTAGCCTCAATGTTTAAGAGATTTCCCGGTACTCCATCTGATAATATTATAGGAAAGCTTCCTTTGTATCCAAAAGACTATTATGAGTGCAATATTATGTTTCTAAAAAAGAGAAGGGTTTGCCAGATCTTAAATTTCACAGACTATTGCGGCGAATATTTTAATGATATTCACCCCACTCCTCTTTTGCCTGAATTAAGTAATGTAGAATACCAATACCCTGAAGATACGGTGCATTACTCGTTTAGTATTTATTTTAAACAAGGAAAATCAGATTACAATTACAATGAGATAAAACCTTTATTAGATACAATTAAATTAGAAAATTATTCTATCGTAAAATTAGATATTAATGCTACCGCTTCAGTAGAAGGTGATGCTGAGATCAATAATAAACTCACTTTTAAACGTGCCCTTTCCATAAGAAAAGTACTCGACTCTACACGTGTAGATACCTTAATAAAAGATATACAGGCAAAAGAAGATTGGGATCATTTTAATAAGAATATTTCAAAAACAAAATATAAATACCTTACTAAATTAAGTAAAGAAGAAATAAAAAAAGAGTTGCAAAAACAAGAAACTGCAAAAGACCTTGAATCTATATTAAATGAAGAACGAAAAGCAAATGTAAAGTTGTGGCTAATGTCGAAAGTTACAGATTCACTCAAACTTCAATTTGCACTTAAACGTTATGAAGAGCTCATACAAAAAGCGCATTTGGGCAAATTAAATGGTTATGATGCAATAAAATTACACAGTATTCAAACACTAATGTATAAGCAGGCAATAAAAGGTAAGTTGCCATATTCGAAGCTTACAGAGTTAATACCACCTAACGAACCTATGTACTCAAGGGTTTATCTTAATTATGTTATTTTTAAGCGCGAAACGGATACAATTAATTCTAAAGATATTTATGAACGCGAATTATATGAAGCTCTTAAAACAGTTGCCATAACGGCAAAAGCAAGCCAAACACAGCGCTACAATTTTTTAACAATACTTGTAAACCATTGGGATAGTTTATCATGGTATGATAACGAAACGGAAAAAGCACAACCTAAAAAAATATTCGGTTTATTGGGCCGTTTAAATAATTCGGTGATACCAAAAGACACACTTGATATTTTAAAAATGAATTTTAATTTTAAGGCTGCTAATTGGTTCTTTTCTGTTGATCCTGATGATAATTCCCAGCTACGGGCAATGAACAATATCTATTATTATTACAAAGGCAAAAAAAATACAGATTCCACTGCATATAAGATCGCAAAGTATTTTATTTTTTATAACCATGATGATTATGCTTATCGTATTCTTGCGCCATTTGCTATAAGAAAAGAACCAAATCATGAAGTATTTTCTCTATACATAAAAATGGCTTACCTGCGCGATATGTATCGTCAGCGTAGTAGAGTTTATAAGCTGATGAAAACAGCTCCAAACATTTTGACAAAAGACGAATATTGTAATTTATTTACCGGCCCATGTAATATCAGTATGCAGATCTTTGATCATGAAGAGATAAGGCAAACCTGGTGTAAAACCTGCGCTGACCATAAAAATTTCGCACAGCTTTACCGTGAAATGCTACGACTGCAGAAAGAATAATAGCCGGGAGGCAAATGCTGTAACGTTGAGAAGAGTCGATACGCTTAACTTATTGTTACACGTTTCTCGACTCCGCCCGAAATTCTAGAAGAGATAAAACGTTGAGATATTTAAAAAAACCGTGTGAACAGGCTTGCGGGGAGAAAAGTCATAAAGTAATATCATACATCTACCAGCTTCCGTCTTTGCGAGTGATAGCGAAGCAATCTCAAACAATAGATATACAACGCGTGAAATTACCTTGTGCCTCGCAACAACGTTAGTTCGTCATTTATCTTCCTAAAAAAATTTAGAATTAGCCTTATTAAAAGTATATCCATAATTTTATATGCATTACTTAAATCGATTTAAACATGAGATATCTTCTTACACTTTGTTTGTTTTTTTGCATTGGTTTTATCGCCGCGCAAAAAAATAATTCAAAAAATTACAAAAAAAACCCTGTCTGGATAGATATGATCAAAGACCCGAACGTAAATTATTTTGAAGCCATTAACGCTTACGAAACCTTTTGGAAGAATAAAAAAAAACCTTTGGAAGAAGATGAATTAATTGGTCAAACAAAAGGCGAAGCGAGCAAAGAAGAGAAGATGGAAAGCAGAAGAGAAATGAGAGAGAAACGCCGTGAAAAAGAAATGTACAAAAAATACGGCCTCGAATGCAAAAAATTCGAGCATTGGAAACTACAGGTTAAGCCTTATGTGCAAGCTGATGGTCATATACTTTCTAAAGAAGAACAATTAAAAATGTGGGAACAGAAATAATGAAAGCATTATATAAATTATTTTTAGTTTTTTTTATTTGTGGTAATGTTTTTGCGCAACCTGCTACATCCTGGTCTTCATCCGGTCCAATAAATTTTCCCATAAACACCAGCGGACAAATAAACGGCATAGGCCGTGCTACACAAATAAAATTTGATCCTTTAAGTGTGAACCGAATGTATGTTACCTCAGCATCAGGTGGTTTGTGGCGCAGTAATGATACTGGTGCTACCTGGCAAAATGTTGGCACCGATTATTTTCCAAAAATGGGTTGCGCTTCTATCTGTATCGATCATACAAATAATAATAATTTATATTTAGGCAGTGGCGATCCTAATTACTATAATACAGATTACGGTGTTTGGAAAAGCACGAACGGTGGTACAACATGGGCCTTATCAAATACAGGTATGGGCAACCGCCTGGTAGTTGAATTAATAATGAGCCCCGTTAATAATCAAAATATTTTAGCAGCTACCGAAAATGGAATTTATAAAACAACCAATGCAGGTGCTAGCTGGAGTGTAGTAAAAACAGGTGGCGATTTTAAAGCCATGGTATTAAAACCAAATAGTGCTGATACAGTTTATGCTGTTACTTCTTCGCAATTTTGGCGTTCGGTTGATTTTGGAACAACGTGGCAACAAATAACAAATGGTGTTTTTGTACCATCAAGCAATGGTCAGGGTATGCGTTTGGCAGTAAGCAAAGCAAATGCAAGCGTTGTTTATATTTCTATGATCGCTAACGAAGGGCTTACTTTAAGATCAACCAATTTTGGCACCAGCTTTACAACAGTTTATAATAATTCAACGCAGAGCCTTGTTGGTTATGATGCTGTAACACCCGGCCAGGGTGATTATAATTTTGGTATGACAGCAGATCAAAACAATGCTAACGTAGTGTACATTGCCGCACATTGCGTATGGAAAAGCACTAACGGTGGCATTGCATGGACAAAGCTAACAGACTGGTATAATAAATGTCATACAGATATGCATGGTATACAACAACATCCTCAATACACAAACATGTTGTTTGATGTAAATGATGGTGGCGTTTTCTTAAGTCGTAATGGTGGTATAAATTGGGAGCAGCGTTCTAATGGTTTGGAAGCAACGGAGATCTATCATGCCGCTCAAAGCAAATTACAACGTAACATAGTAAGTATTGGTACGCAGGATAATGGCGAATTGTTTTTAAATTCAACCACGTGGTTCACCAATCGTGGTGGTGATTGGGGAAGTAAAATGTTATTTTCGTATAACAGTGCTAATACCGTTTATTATTATGAGAATGGAAACCGAAGACCTGTTAGCGGATCTGAAACAAGTTATAGATTTACCATTTACAGCAAGCAACAATATTAATTTAGAATTCAATAAAAAAATTCCAGGCAAAGCATTTTGCGCGTTTCAAAATTTTTATTTGTGTAACACTATTGCAACTGCGACACCGGTGTGGACACAAATAGGAACAACCACAAACACAGTTGTAGCACTGCATTCTTCTTGGGCAGATTCTTCGGTAATTTACGCCTTTACATCAAACAATACTTTGTATCGTTGCGATAATGTTTTTGCAGGCAGCCCAACTTTTACAACTTTTGCCGCCCCCGGTGCAACCGGTTTTGCATCGGCAATTACAACCATTAAAACCAACAGTAACGTTGTTATTGTTGCTTGTGGAAATACGATCTACCGTTCAACAAATAAAGGGCAAACCTTTACAAATTATAATACTGGTATTACAGGTGGATTAAATATTATTGGTATCTATCATGATGAATTTAGTAATGATGAAAGCGTTTATGCCAGTACTGCAAAAAAAATATATTATAGAAATTCATCAATGGCCGCATGGCAAAACATTACTTATAATTTACCTACCATTGCCGACATACAGGAATTAATGTTTTACAATTCAGGCAATGCAGCCTCTGCATTACGTGTTGGATATTATGGCCGTGGCATTTGGGAATTACCAATTAATACATCAATGGTACCTGCACCAAATTTTACAGTTAACAAACAGGTGATCTGCCAAAACACAACGGTAAATTTTTCTGATCTTAGTTATGGTAATCCAACAGCATGGCAATGGACGTTTACAGGAGGTACACCTTCAACATCAAACGCTATGCATCCTTCAGTTACTTATGCAGCGCCCGGATTTTATCCTGTTTCATTAGTTGTAACAAACGCAAATGGTACAAGTTCATTAACGCAAACAGCATATATTAATGTAACAGGTTCTTTAATACTTCCGGTTACAGAAACATTTACCGGAACTTTTCCTCCAACCAACTGGACTTTATTTGATGATACACAAAACCAGGTTGTATGGCAAAAAAGCAATACAGTAGGTGGTTACAGCACCAGCAATGAAAGTGCCTTTTTTGATAATTATAATTTTGCAGAGTTAGGAAGACGCGATGCATTTATTACACAAAACTATAATTTAGTTGGTGTATTAAATCCTAAATTATATTTTGATGTTGCGTATGCCCGTTACGATAATGTAAATTTTGATTCGCTTGCAGTTGGAATTTCTACCAATTGTGGCCAATCCTATAATATCGTTTATGTAAAAAGCAATACCGTACTAGCAACTGCACCTGACAACACAGGTTTTTTTATTCCAACAGCAACACAATGGAGAACAGATACAGTTAATTTAAGTACATACATTGGACAACCCGAAGTAATGATCGCATTTCAAAACAGGGGAAATTACGGTAACGTTATTTACATTGATAATATTAATTTAGGTGCAAGTGTAATTACCACTAAAATTCCCGAAGCTTTTAAAGAAAATTCTTTGTTTGATGTGTATCCAAATCCTACAAGCGAAAAAATAACAATTACTTTTAATACAGACCCAAAAAATATAAAAGCAATTGTAATACGGGATAATTCAGGAAGAGTAGTATACGAAAACAGTAAAACAATTAATAACAATTACGTAGTTGATATGAGCCATTTTACAAAGGGATTATATTTGGTAAGTATTGAAACTAATAGTAAAAAACTTACTAAAAAAGTAATCGTTCAATAAAAAGATCAGATCAATCCTGAGCCCATTGCTATTGCAATTACAAATAACATAATTGCTACAAGAAGCTGAATAAATTTGAGTGTCACTTTTTTAAGTAATTTATTTCCTAATATAGCACCGGTAATTGCAGATAATGTTGCAATTATAATTAAGGTAATATTATCGGTAAGATCTGCCTTTACAAATTTTGTTGCATAAACTGAGATGCGTGTTAGATCAACAAAACAGGAAATAACAACAGCTGTACCAATAAAACCTTCTTTTGTTAATCCTGCTTTTATTAAAAAGGCGCTTCTCAAGGCTCCCTGGTTACCGGAAAGACCTCCAAAAAAACCGCTCAGTATTCCTCCAAGTGGTAATTTTTCTTTACCAAATTCAAATTTATTAAAGAATGGAACTATATCTAAAATTGCAAAAAAGATCAACAACAAGGCAATAAGAAATTTAACGGGGAACACTTCAATTATTTTTTCGCCCAATTGATATGTAAACAATGGTTTTGAATCAGGAATATGCAACAACAACCAGGCACCGGCAAATGCCGCTATAACAGCAGGAATCCCAAAACGGATAAGAACATTTTTATCTGCATTGCGGCCAACTAAAAATAACTTAAAAACACTATTTAAAAAATGAACGATACCTGTTAAAGCAATAGCAAGCTCTATTGGAAAAAACAAACCAAACACAGGTACTAAAATTGTACCTAAACCAAAACCTGAAAAAAAAGTAAGGCCTGAAGCAACAAAGGCAGCTAAACATATAATTATGTATTCGGTCATAATCGCAAAAATACAAATGTTTTTTAGTTGTATCAATAAAAAAAGGTGTTGAACAGATCGCTCAACACCTTATAAAATTTTATTTAGAAAAAAGGATTTCCTGAAATTATCTTAACATAATAAATTCCGTCTTTTGGTTAGTGATATCAATTGTTTCGTTAACCAAATTTTCTTTTTTAGCAGCTAGAATTTTTTCGCCTAGCATAAGGTAAATACCTACAGAAAAAAGATCGTGAAAGGTCTTTTTAATATATTCAATTTTGATCTTGGCTTTCAAATTATTTTTCTACTACAATTTTCTTAACTACTTCTTCCGCACCCGTTTTTAATTTTACAAAATAAATACCTGCTGCCTGGTTCTCTATATTAATATTAGAGTTCAATGCTGTATTATTTTGTTGCTTATAAACTAATTGGCCTAATGAATTAAAAACAGCAACATCTATTGCGACCCCATCAGGATTAATTAAATTAAAATTACCATTTGATGGGTTTGGGCTCAGAACTATATTATCTCCTATTAAAACATTTTTAACTATACCAACCGGCCCTGATGAAATAACACGGATCCAAAGATCATCAAAATAAAATCCATCTTTATTGACACTAAAATCTGTATTGAATAAAAATCTTAATTTAATTGACTGTCCAAGATATAATGAAAGATCAATACCTTCTTTTACAAACGCATCCTGGAAACCATCATAAATAGGTATCGTTCCGCCAAACGATGCGGGTGACGTTTCATAACGCCCACATAAAGGTGTCCATGTTGCGCCATTATTTGTAGTAATTAAAATTTGAGTTTTATCACCATCTTTTTCCAACTCAAAACGTGTATAATATTGTAAATGCGCATACACTGCATTTGATAAATTCATTGGATTTTTTAAAGTAATTGATTTTGTTTGATTACCGGTATAATTTCCGGCAGGGCTATCGGTAATACTATTTGGCGGCGACACAAATTTAGTAGTGCTTAAACCCCATGTACCCGAAGTAGTATAATTAGTAGCAGTAGAACTTCCATTATCATAAACCAAAGTTATGGGTGTACCATATATTTTTGTTATTGTATCTAATCTTGTAAACGCACCATTGTTTACCCCAATTGCATATTTTATAGTTTGCCCCGGCGTTAATCCTGTATTTAAAACAAAAGAAATTGAATCTTGTATAGTTTGGTTTTGTGTTAAAGTTGAATATACTTTTGGTGCACCTACCGACGAAATATCACCACCAACAGGAACAATAGAAACAGTAAATGTACCTGATGGCAATCCTAAACGTTGTAGTTTATAATTAATAAATCCGTTACCACCTAAAAATTTATCCTGCGCATCTCTGGCAATCGCATATTTACCAACGATCTTTGCAAGATTATAATTTTGCGTGAAAGTAGTTTTACAAACATCTAAAATACGCGATGAGGCCGGCCAAAAACCATCGTTAGCAGCCCCCGCTTCAGGCGTCATTGCTAAAATTTTTGGTTTTGAAGTTTGCTCACCATACATCCAGTCATCACTATCTCCGTTAGTAACGTAATTTACAGTTTGATCTCCTGTACCATATAAAAACCTGCTATCTTCAGTTAACAAAACACTCCAGTTAACATATGTTGCACTATCCGGTGTGTAAATGCTTGGCAAATATCCCCATGGATAAATTAATAAATTACCATAGGTATGCGCATTTAATGCGGTAGCGAATTGATGCGCGTTACAAAAATTTCTTACAGCTTGTGTTTCAGGCTCGCTGAACGCACTTGGCCCACGGTAGGTATCACTGCTGTTTGTTGGCGAAGAGCCGGTATTATCAAATCCCCAGTTGTAGCCGTAGTTCCTGTTAAGATCCACCCCAAAGTTAGAACCATTGTTTCTGCGGTTCTTACGCCACATACCGCCACCATTTGGATTTGTAGTTTGATTATAAACATAACCGTCAGGATTTACACATGGCACAAAATATAATTCTGTGTTATCTATAGTTGCCTGTATATCTGGGTTTGTAGCATAATTCTCTAATAAGTACCACATATAAAAGATCAATTGCGATAAGCTCGCTGCCTCCCTGGCATGGTGCAACGCGTTATAAAAAACTTCCGGCTCCGCTTCATCTACATTTGGATTATCGCTTATTCTTACCCAATAAATATCACGGCCTTCATGACTTTGAGGACTTAAAGGCTGTTTAACAGTAATTAAATTCGGATACAATAAAGCCATACTATCCAATATCACTTTCATTTCATTCCATGTAAAATAACCACCCATGCTACCTAAATGAAAATAAGTTGGCTTGGCAATATTAGGTGCATTACAAACTGCCGGTGGCATGGCAGAAGATTTCCCCGCAACATCTACCTTATTACGTGCCTCATAAAATTTTGCAACATCGTAAATAAGTATTTTATGTTTTATACCATTTGCTTTTAATGTTTGTAATTCGGAATCACTTATCTCTGCCGCAATACCGCCATCCTGCACATCGCTATGATCGATCGTAATTCCTAATTGCAATAAAGTTTTTGCAAGACTCTCATCACCCTGCATTAATACCTTATGATACTTTGATATTTGTGCGTTAAGAACTGTTACACTAAAAAATACAATTACGGCTAAAATAATTTTTCTCATATTATTTATTTTTGTTATTGGTACATATCTAAATTATAAAATACAAAGCTCCACATATCTCCAAACTCATCAATTTGTTTAGCTGTTGGTTTTCCCGCACCATGCCCTGCATTAACATCAATACGAATTAACATTGGATTTTCGCTTACATTATTCTTTTGAAGTGCTGCTGCAAATTTAAATGAGTGTGCCGGCACTACCCTATCATCATGATCTCCGGTTAAAATCATTGTTGCGGGATATTTAACCTGTTTTACATTATGCAAAGGCGAATATTTTAGCAGGCATTTAAATTCTTCTTTGTTCTCACTACAGCCATAATCAACGGTCCATGCTCTGCCAATTGTAAATAAATGAAAGCGCAACATATCTAAAACGCCAACAGTTGGCAGTGCTACTTTACAAATATCCGGACGCTGTGTCATAACCGCACCAATTAATAAACCGCCATTGCTTCTGCCATGAATTGCAATTTTACCGTATGATGTATATTTGTTTTTTACTAAATAATCACAGGCGCCAATAAAATCATCAAATACATTTTGTTTTTTGCATACGGTTCCTGCTTTGTGCCATTCTTCGCCATACTCACCCCCACCACGTAAGTTAGGCACACAGTAAATTCCTCCTGCTTCTAAAAAAACAGCACGGTCTATTCTGAATTCAGGCGAAAGTGAAATATTAAATCCACCGTAACCATAAACAAAACACGGTGTTTTTTCATTTTTATCAATATCCCTTTTATGTGTAATGAACATGGATATCCTTGCGCCATCTTTTGATTGAAAGAAAACCTGTTCGGTAATATATCTATCAGATTCAAATTTACATTCAGGTTTAAAGATCAATTTACTTTGCCATGTTTCTGCATCCAAATAATAACTTTGCTCAGGCCCTGTATATTGCGCAATGCTATAGGTTGCAAAATTGTAAATTCTATCGCTATTAAAAGCGCTTAATTTACAAATGCCGGGCAACTCAATTTCTTTATCTAATTTTCCGGCCAAACTATAACTGCTCAGTTTTGAACAGGCGTTTTGTAAATAAGATGCAAGGATTTTACTGTTACATAAATAAACACCTTCTAATAAATTCGCCGATTCAGGAATTATTGTTTTCCATTTTTCGGGCAACGGAGAATTTATGTCAAAAGAAACTACTCTATATTTAGGCGCACTGGCATTGGTACGCATATAGAACGTTTTGCCAATATTATCGATAATACTTGTTTCAGAATCAAAATTATTTACAACGGTTACAAATTTTGCTTTTGGATCGGTAAGATCTTTTATTAATAATTTATTTCCGCTGGTACTTTGACTGATATACATTGTTAAATAATTTTCATCATCGCTAACGCTTGCACTAAAATTATACTCGGGTTTTGTTTTATCTTCCAAAACCAAAATATCCTGGCTTTGCTTTGTTGCCAATTGATGGAAATATACTTTATGAAATTGATTTTTTTGAGACAAAGCACTTCCAGTTGGTTCAGCGTAACGGCTATAGTAAATACCATTGCCTTTCCAACTCATGCCGCTAAATTTAACCCACTTAATAACATCGGGAAGGTCTTTCTTTGTTGTAATATCTTTAAAATGAATTTCTACCCAATCGCTACCTGCTTTTGAAATACCATACGCAAGGGTTTTTCCATTTTTGGAAATAGAAATACCGCTTAAAGAAACTGTTCCGTCAGTGGATAAAGTGTTTGGATCTAATAAGATCTCGCCTTTATCTTCAATTGATTTTTGAATGTAAAGAACATTTTGGTTTTGAAGTCCATCATTCTTATAACAAAAAAACGATTTACCTTTTTTAAACGGGGCGCTTTGTTTATTAAAATTCCATAGATCAGTTAAACGGTCTTTTATTTTATCCCTGAAATGTATTTTTTTTAAATACTCTTCCGTAACAGCATTTTCTTCTTTTACCCATTGCCCTGTTTTATCAGAACGATCATCTTCCAACCAACGGTATGGATCGGGGATCCTGTTACCAAAATAGTCGTCCACCTGAAAACCCACTTCAGTTGCCGGATAGTTGTATTTTTTTTGGCCGCTCATTGGCATAATGAACGTACTCAGTAAAGAAGCTGTAATAATAAACCTGTACATTGTTAAAAGTGCTTTGTTAATATTAAAATTTTTCCAATAAAAAAGGGGCTACGTGCCACTCTATATTTGTAAATATAGATGATAAAAGGCAATTTTTCAATAGCGGTTACAATTAAATGTTCTGCGGTAAATATTGTCGTTTTTTTTGTGATCTTGGCCTTAAGAACAGGCGCTCAACCCCCACAGGCACTTGCTTTTTCCTATATCAATACTTTTTCGGGTGAGGCTGTTAATCAAATGATAGAGTATAAGATCCCTGCCAGTGTTACGCTTGCGCAAGCCATTTTTGAAAGCGGGTGCGGTAACAGTAATTTGGCCAAGAGATCAAATAATCATTTTGGCATAAAATGCCATGCACAGTGGGGTGGCGATACAATTCGTAAAAGTGATGACGATTACGATGAATGTTTTAGGAAATACAACACAGTTGCAGAGTCTTACACAGATCATAGTCATTTTTTAATCAACAGAGATAGATATAACGGCTTGTTTAAATTAAAAGTTACCGATTACAAGGGCTGGTGTCACGGCCTAAAAGCATACGGCTATGCAACTTATGCTTACTATCCGGAAGTGCTGATAAAAATAATTGAAGAATACAGGCTTTACGAATATGATGCAGTTGATAATTTAAAGAAGATGGCTTTACCATCAACAAAAAAATATGATATTATTCCGAGCAAAATGGTTAATGGCGTTTTTACTGCTGAAGAACTTTGTGTTAATGATATTTTATGGAATGATGAAAGGGATTTTTTAATTCAGAGTTTAGATATGATCATTGATAAAAACGGGATTCAAAACACCGGAATTTTAAAAGGTGGTACACTTTTTTGCGCCAGACAAGCCGAGATAACTAAAAGCAGATTAAACACTGCCGGCTTCAGTGCGAAGGATCTTTCTAAAAATGATCTTTTATGGCTTGATCCAAAGGATGTACTAATTCAAAGCCTTGAAATGATCATAGATAAGCCAGATAGAAATCAAGATAAGATTGTTGGCAAATAAATACGTGAAAAGACGTAGATTTGCAAATAAATAAGTAGTTATTCCGACAGGCCTTACAGTAACAATTACAACGCAATTAAGCTATCCTGGCTGTACAACAGCTGTAACACTTTCAATATACGGCACATTGAAATTTGTTACAGGAAATAAATTAGAGTTGCCTTGTAATTCACAATTATATATTCATGCCGGAGCCTCTATTCAACCTGGCACAGGAGGCGGAAATTCAAACCTGATCTCAATTTGTGATAATACAGTTTGGAATGCGGGGTCAGGCCCTCTAACCGGACCATCTTGTTTACCCCCAACTTTACCTGGCTGTAGTACTACTTTACCAATAGAATTATTAAACTTTAAGGCTACTCAAAACAACGGTTTTATTGAGTTGTCATGGACAACAGCCACAGAAAAAAATTCTGATTATTTTAATATTGAACGAAGCAGCGATGCAATTAATTTTACAACGCTTGCCAAAATTAAATCAATTGCTGAAAATGGAACAAGTCTAAAGCCAATTAACTACTTATTAAATGATTTTAGTCCATTGCCTAACACTAGCTATTATAGACTTAAACATTTTGACTTTGCTAAAAGCTTTACATATAGCCAAATAATATCTATAAGTTATTTAAAGGCTGAAAATATTAAATTTATAATCTATCCAAATCCTAATGATGGTGAATTTACAATTGATATTAGCGGTGTAGAAAACAACCACGAAGTTCAATTAACATTTACTGATCAAACTGGTAAACTTATTAAAAAAGATTCGTTTTTTATTCAGGATGCACAAAACACGCAATTTAAAATAGTACCAGAAACAAAGTTGCAATCCGGTGTATACTTATGCACTTTAACGATTGAGGGAATAAATCACACTGTAAAAGTAGTTGTTACCTAAATCGTTCAAAAGTTTTAGTATTTCCAATCACAGCTTATTTATAAGCCAGTGTAAAACATCATTAATATATTTGTAATACACTCCATAAATCTTACATTTATAGCTTCAAAACAATTATTTAAATGGAATCTACAAAAACACCAACTATGGATTACAGGATAGAAAAAGACACAATGGGCGAGGTTAAAGTGCCTGCACATGTATATTGGGGCGCGCAAACAGAACGCAGCCGCAACAACTTTAAAATAGGGCCTGAGGCCAGCATGCCTAAAGAAATTATTTATGCTTTTGGTTATTTAAAAAAGGCAGCCGCTATGGCTAATAATGAGCTTGGGGTTTTGAGCAAAGAAAAATGCGATCTTATTGCAAAAGCCTGCGACGAAATTATTGCCGGAAAACTAGACGATCAGTTTCCTTTAGTAATATGGCAAACAGGTTCGGGTACGCAAAGTAATATGAATGCCAATGAAGTAATTGCTTATCGTGCGCATGTTATGAATGGAGGAAAACTGGAAGATGAGCCCAAAGTGTTACACCCAAATGATGATGTAAACAAATCTCAATCAAGTAACGATACCTACCCAACCGCTATGCATATTGCGGCTTACAAGCAGGTGGTAGAAATTACCATTCCCGGTTTGGAAAAATTAAAAGCTACTTTAGAAAAAAAATCTAAAGACTTTGCTTCTATTACAAAAACAGGTCGTACGCATTTTATGGATGCAACGCCTTTAACTTTAGGACAGGAATTTAGTGGTTATGTACAACAAATTGCAATGAGCATTCGTACTTTAAAAAATGCGTTAGAAGCTGTTAAAGAACTCGCATTGGGCGGCACTGCTGTTGGCACAGGACTTAATACACCAAAAGGGTATGATGTACTGGTTGCTAAAAAAATTGCAGAGTTAACTAAATTACCTTTTGTAACTGCTCCAAATAAATTTGAAGCCCTTGCTGCACACGATGCAATGGTTGAATTAAGTGGTGCTTTAAAACGTACTGCGGTTTCTTTAATGAAAATTGCTAACGATGTGCGCATGTTATCATCAGGGCCACGTTGTGGTATTGGTGAATTAATTATTCCAGATAACGAACCAGGAAGCTCAATTATGCCTGGTAAAGTTAATCCTACACAGCCCGAAGCAATGACTATGGTTTGCGCACAGGTAATTGGTAACGATGTTGCTGTTTCAATTGGTGGTATGAATGGCCATTTTGAATTAAATGTTTTTAAACCTTTAATTGCAGCTAACGTTTTACAGAGTGCCAGATTAATTGGTGATGCTTGTGTAAGCTTTAATGATAAATGCGCTGCGGGCATTGAACCAAATTTGCCAATAATTAAACAACATTTAGAAAATTCGTTAATGCTGGTTACTGCATTAAACACACATATTGGCTATGAAAAAGCCGCTAAAATTGCTAAGACGGCGCACAAAGGAAACAAAACCTTACGCGAAGCCGCTATTGAATTAGGCTATGTTACAAACGAACAATTTGATCAATGGGTGAAACCCGAAGATATGGTTGGAAGCATGAAATAGTTAAAATTGATTTTTTTATAAAAGCCTTCCCTTAAAACGGAAGGCTTTTTTATTTTAGATTGTCAGTTTGTGTAAATTTTCCCTTGCCTCTTGCAAAAATTGTATCGAGAAGCGTTCTCGATAAGAAAATTAAATAGAGACAAATTTTCTACCCGAAGTGACATTACTCAGATTACGCAGGTACACAATTTGCATGTTTAACAGTATATAACGTTAGTAATAAAACAAAAAACTGTTTTTGTGATTAACTTTATATAGAAATTAAAACGCATAAAATGAGCTCAGCATTTGTAAAAGAAGGTGATTATATGTGGTTGCACGAGATCGCTCCAACCATGGATGCGCTTGTGAATTACCTTACAAAGGAAAATGGTGATCTTCGGATCATTGAAAAAGGTAATTTTTTTGATGAGGCCTTACAAAAAACCGTTCACAAAATGAGTGACGGATTTTGTTATGCGATCCGTGATAATAAATGGATATCTATTGATTAAAATTAATGTTATGACAAAATTTTCAGAAATAATAAATTCAGAAAAACCGGTTTTGGTTGACTTTTTTGCCGAATGGTGTGGGCCCTGTAAAATGATGCCTTCTATTTTAAGTACTGTAAAAAGTAATGTTGGCGATAAGGCCACCATTATTAAAATTGATGTAGATAAGAATCCGGAAGCGGCAAACGCATATAAAGTACAAGGTGTACCAACTTTGATCCTTTTTAAAAAAGGAGAAGTACTTTGGAAACAATCAGGAGTAGTACAGGTTAATGAGCTAACACAAATAATAAATCAATATCTTTAGGAAATATTCCTTAAAGACAAATGTCATCCATTTTAAAAAGCCTAAAGCTTTACAGCATTTTTTTTTGTAAATGCCCAAGATGTCATAAAGGAGATCTTTTCACTGTTAAAAATCCTTACAAATTAAAAACACTGGATGTAATGCCAAAGCGTTGCCCGGTTTGCAACGCCGATTTTGTAAGAGAAGCAGGTTTTTATTACGGTGCCATGATGATGAGTCACGCCCTAACAACCATTATTGCAGTAATTGTACATTTTACCGTGTTTTATTTTTGGGGTTGGGAAATTGCCCCGCATTTGATCTTTTTGCTAAGCATCATTATTGGGTTGTTTCCAGTAAATTTTAGAATTGCGAGAGCGATCTGGATCAATTTATTTGTGAGTTATGATCCGAAAATTTCCAAAGATGCAAACCACTAATTACACCAACTTCACAAAACTTGTTTTCCTATTTATTGCTCAATTCGTGTTAATTAGTGAGATTAGTGGCTAAAAAAATTATAGGCTTTCTTTTAAATTCAGTACATAATCTTTAAAATGTTGCAAGCGCGAGCCATACCAGCTAAAGATCTCACCATCCACAATAGTAATTTTCGCAAGGGGTAATTTATCTTTTAATTCTTTAACATGTTTTACTTTAAAAGGAAAGGGCTCACTGGATAAAAAACAAAGTTTAAGATCTATCTTTTTTATTTCTTCATCCGTTAATTCAGGATAACGCTTTAAATTACCTAAAGCATTTTTTAAACCAATATAATTTAAAACATGATCAATGAATGTATCTTTTGCGGCAAACATATATGGTTTGTACCAGATAAAGTAGGCAACTCTTTCTCCATTAAAAATATCTTTTACTTTGGGTAGGTCCTTCTTTATTTTATTTACAATTCTCTCTGCTTCTTTTTCCTTGCCCGTCATCTTTCCTAACTCCATCATCATTATAAAGGCATCTTCAAAATTATAAATGTCACTCATCCATACCTTGAACTCCTTTTGTAAAGCTTCAATATCTGACTTTTCATTTTCTTCTTTATTACCAATAATAAGATCGGGTTTTAACTTGCGTATCTTTTCAATATTAATTTTTTTGGTGCCACCTACCCTTTCAACGCTTGTAAACATTTGGTTTGGATGAACACAAAATTTAGTAATACCTACCAATTCATTTTTTAAACCAAGATCCCATAAGAATTCAGATTGCGAAGGCACAATAGAAATAATACGCATTGGCTTTTCTTTCAATTTAACTTTATTCCCTATTTGATCTGTGTACTCAAACATGCCTGTAAAAATAAGTTTTATTTAAAAGCCAGGCTTCATAATTATCGCACAACTCTTGTATATTTGTAAGCTTTGACAAACGCCGTAAAAGGACATATTGCTTTATTTGCCGCACAGATAGTTTATGCGCTAAATTATTCAATTGCAAAAGGCCTTATGCCTGCTTATATCGGGCCATTTGCACTTGTATTTTTAAGGATCACCGGTGCCTGTTTACTTTTTTGGCTTCTTTCTTTATTTGTAAAAACACAAAAAGTAGAAAAGACCGATATGATAAAAATGCTCTGGCTGTGTTTGTTTGGTGTTGTGATCAACCAGGTATTTTTTATCTGGGGTTTAAGCTTAACACATCCTATTAACTCTGCCATTATAATGGTATCCAACCCTATTATAGTTTTCATTTTTACATTAATAATTTTAAAAGAACATATCACTTTTTTAAAAGTAAGTGGTTTAACGCTGGCTATTATTGGTGCTATGATACTTCTATTATTTAAAGGCAATTTTAGTTTTGGAAGCGAAACCAAAGCCGGAGATCTGTTAACGCTTATTAACTCTACCTCATGGGCCATATTTGTTGTAATGGTAAAACCATTAATGCAAAAATATAATACGGTAACCGTTATGCGCTGGATGTTCTTATTTGGCAGTGTTTATATTATACCAATTGGCTTGAATCAAACCTTAGATACTAACTGGAGCGCCTTTACAGGCCACGCCATATTTGCAACCTGCTTTGTTGTTATTGCCACTACTTTTTTTGCATACCTGTTAAACATTTACGGTTTGCAATCCCTAAGTGCGAATACAGTTAGCATGTATATTTACTTACAGCCATTTTTAGCCACAATTTTTGCTATTATTATGGGAGAAGATATATTAACTCCTATTAAAATATTCTCGGGAATTTTAATAATTTGCGGTCTGTACCTGGTAAACAAAAAAACAGGACAAAGTAGATCTCAGATCACTTCGTCTTAAAACAAAACATTACAACATGATTAGATCAATGACAGGCTTTGGAAAAGCCACTTTAGAATTAGCAGATAAAACCATTAATGTAGAGATCCGCTCTTTAAACAGCAAAGGCGCCGACATTAGCTTACGGCTATCTTCAGGCTTAAGAAATTATGAATTGGAATTACGTAACGAAATTTCGAAACAGTTAGAGCGCGGAAAAATAGACCTGAGTATTTACATTGAATCCAAAAAAGCGGAAACACCCGTGGAGATCAATATTGATCTTGCTAAAGCGTATCATGAACAATTAAAAAAACTGGCCATGGAGTTAAATGAGCCTATTGGCGAAGCTTTGAACCAAGTATTAAAATTTCCGGATGTTTTAAAAAGTGAACGCAAAGAAACAGACGAGAATGAATGGAAACAAATTAAACAATGTGTGAACGATGCCATTGTTCAGCTAAATAAATTCCGTGATATGGAAGGCCTTTCGTTACAAAAAGATTTTGAAGAGCGATTAAATAAAATTGGTAATTGTTTAGAAGAAATAAAAACGTTAGATCTTATTCGTATAAATGCAATTAAAGATAGAATAAGAAATAATATTGACGAAGTAATTGGCAAAGGAAAAATTGATGAGAATCGTTTTGAACAGGAATTAATTTATTACGTTGAAAAACTAGATATTAATGAAGAAAAAGTACGCTTAAAAACACATTTGGATTATTTTATTGAGACCTGTAAAGAAGCAGCTGCCGGAAGAAAATTAAATTTTATTAGCCAGGAAATTGGTCGTGAAATAAACACAATTGGTTCTAAAGCCAATGATGCACCCATGCAAAAATTAGTGGTGTTAATGAAAGATGAGTTGGAAAAAATTAAAGAACAAGCCAATAACGTATTGTAATTAACTGTCATCCTGACGAAGGAAGGATCTGTGCTATACATAGATTCCTCATTCTTCGGAATGACAATTCTCTAACTTGACTTATTATAAAATTCAAAGCCCCAGATTTGCAGATAACATAGATCATTTTAATTAATAATATCAGTGCAAATCAGCGTAATCTGTGGCTAAAACATCTACGATGTTACAATCCAATCTTCTCGTCCACAATTTTTAATATCGCAGTTTCAGTAGCAATTGTTTTTTGTTCTATCTCTTTTCCTTTTGCAAGAATATCGTTCACAAATGTTTTATCGTTATAACCACTTGCATTAATTCTTACATTCATAAAAGCGCCCGTTACCGCAGTACGTGCGCATAAAGCACCAACGCCGGCATCACTTACTGAATTTGGATTTCCGATCTCTGCCATTGCTTTTATAATTTCTAAGCTGTTGTAACTTAATTGCATTACTTTGAACGGTACTTCAATTGCAAATTTTGTAGCGTTTTGAATTTCATCTGTTCTTATTTTCTTTTCCTCATCGGTTGATTTTGGTAAACCAAAAGCCGTCATTATTTTATTGAAGGCTGCCGTATCCGCATCAACCAAACGTAATAATTCATTCTTAATTGTTTGCCCTTTTTCAGCATAAGAACTGAATTCTTCCCAACGTTCATCCCAACCTTTTTTATGTGAGCTTAAATTAGCTACCATGGTTGCTAAAGAAATCCCTAAACTGCCAACATAAGCAGAAATAGAACCTCCACCCGGTGCAGGGCTTTCACTTGCAGTTTCATCTGCAAAAGCAACCAGATCCATGCTCACTAATTTTGAATCTGCTTTATCTTTTAATAAATATTCAATAATACGTTCTTCCGGTTTAAATGGTGCTAATTCATCAAGTCCCATTGATTTAACAGCGATCTTAATTAATTCACTTTCACTTACACCAATTGAGCGTTGTTGTTTTTTTAAGAAATAAATTCCCGCATCCAACATTGCTTTTAACGGAATTAATCCCACTAACTCCGATCCTGTAACACGGATTCCTCTTTCCGTTGCTTTTTTACAAACTTCATCAAATGCAATATGTACCGGTGTAACATTTATGTTAGTTAAGTTCATTGAGATCTGGCAAACAGCATATTCTTCAATATACCAGCCAATTGCTTTTACTGATTTTAAAGTTCCAGGAATTGATTTCGGAGAACCATCTGCATTCAAAACAATTTTTCCAGTCAGCGAATTTCCTTCCCTAACAACTCGTCCTGCTTCACGAACATCAAATGCAATAGAATTAGCACGACGGGTTGATGTTGTATTTAAATTAATATTATAGGCCACTAAAAAATCGCGGGCACCAATAACCGTAGCGCCGCGTTGTGCATCATATTCAGCCGGACCAAAATCCGGTTTCCACTCCGGCAATTTTATTTTCTTGAAAAAACCTTCATACTCTCCATTTCTAATTACTGAGAGGTTACTACGCTTTTTATCTTTTTGTGCTTCTTCGTATAAATAAACAGGCAGCTTTAATTCCTCACCTACTCTTTTTGCCAATTGCTGTGCATATTTAGCAGTTTCTTCCATGCTAATATTGCTAATTGGTATTAGCGGGCAAACATCTGTAGCGCCCATGCGTGGATGCTCGCCTTTATGCTTGCTCATATCAATTAATTCTCCTGCTTTTTTAATTGCAAGAAAAGCAGCATCTATAACGTTTTTGGGGTTGCCAACAAAAGTTACAACCGTTCTATTGGTTGCTTTACCCGGATCAACATTTAATAATTTTACACCATCTACACTTTCAATTACGTTAGTGATCTGTTTGATGATGTTCATATCAACACCTTCACTAAAATTGGGCACGCATTCTATTAATTGTTCCATAATACGGTTTAAAATCTTGTTAAAATTCAGTTATAAAGCTACCAAAATTAGTAAAAATCGCAAAAGGCAGGCTCATATCTATTAAAAAGTAATAAGTACCATTTTTTAGATCCTATCGTGTGGAAAAATCAGCAAAAAACGTCTGTAACCCACGTATAGCAACATTTATCAATTATTCTTCCGTCATACTTAAACCTAATTTTGTTTCAGTAATTAAACTAAAACATATGAAAAACTTAAAATTCCTTACACTAATGCTTATCTCGGTACAATTATTTGGTCAGCAAAGCAAACCAGGAGAAATAAAAGCCAATGAAGGTTCAGGGCTTTATATATCTGGCGGAAGCCACTTAGGGTTTTGGTCACTTATAGGTCAACAAAAGATCCCATACAATTTTCAAATAGATAAATCATTTAGTGAAGACTTTACTATGGGGATCGGCTACACACATGATGAATATATACAAAATCCGACTTCATGGACGGGCGCTTTTGAAAATACCACAAGGGATAATCTTCATTTACGCTTTTATCACTTTCTCTCTCAAAAAAAAGAAAACTTCAGAAGCTTTGTAGGAGGTGCAGTAGGCTTTTCGATATGGCAATCGGAAGGGATGAATTCAAAAGTGCAAAAATATCCAAGTGCGCAGTTTATTTATGGCTTTCGAATAAAGATCTCAGAACATTTTTTTAATCAAACAGAATTTGCCATTGGCCCGCCATGCGCTTTTAAAACTTCTATAGGTATAAATTTTTAATTTGTGTAACTACTAAATCTAAACTATGAGCAACTTATTCATAAATCAATTTTCAGAATTTATTTTAATTCATGTCATCGTTTTTTTAGAAGGATTATTGGTATTAAAACTTAACTGGAAAGTAAACTATACAAGAAAGATCAATCATTTTTTTGTTTTCTTTTCTCCTTATCTTTTAAAAACAATTTTCCCTTTTGAAGAAACACTTTATTCGCAAATAATAATTGCTCTAGTTGGCCTTTCTACTTTAATGATCTATTTAAAACCTATTCGTGAGAATATAAAAATAGTAACTATTATGTTTGCTGCTTTTGATAGGCCAGAAGATCGTCCGCACACACTAAAATGGTTATTTACACAATACCTTGTAACATATATTGTTGCGGTACCATTATGGTTACTATTTGATAGATTAGGGCATACAGAAGCAATTCCAATCATTATTTTAATAAATGCCATTGGTGATGGGCTGGCTGAACCTGTTGGTATTAGATGGGGCAAACATAAGTACAAAGTAAAAGCTTTATTTACAAAAACTACTTATACAAGAAGTTTAGAAGGAAGTGCTTGTGTGTTTTTTGTTTCTTTTTTTGCAATTGCTGCTTATTATAATAGTTTCACTCCATATCAATTAATTGCTGCCTTTATAGCAGTACCCATAGTTTCAACATTGGCAGAAGCAAAATCACCACACACGTGGGATAGCCCATTTATATTTTTATTTACAGGAATAAGTTTATTATTAATCTATCAAATCTAAAGATCATGAAAAACATATTTAATTTATTACTCATCTTTGGTTTAATTACAAACCTACAAGCTCAAAAAAGAGAAAGTTATTTTCCTATCTGGACTTTTCATCACCCAAATTCTATTACAAATGGCATATCAATCGGCATTGCCTCAGGTATGGAGAATACGAAAAACACTAAATCAAATGGCGTACGCGTAGAAATAATTGGTGCGGGATTATTAATTCCTTTAATTTCAGGGCCAATGATGAGAGATGATAGCATTACAGAAAAAATAAATGGAATAAACCTTTCTTTTACAGGAACTCTTGCTAATTGCAAGGTAAACGGCATTAGCGTGGGTTATGTTGGTGAATCTATTTATAAGGTAAACGGTATATCTGCAACTGGTTGTTTAAATTATGTTGGGATAAGCAACGGTTTGCAATGTGCAGTTTTAGTAAATGATAACGACGAAATGAAAGGAATGCAGGTTGCATTTATAAACAACAGTGTTACAACAAAAGGAATACAAATTGGTGTGTTTAATTTTTCAAAAGACCTAAGAGGTATTCAGTTGGGGCTTTGGAATAAGAACGGAAAACGATCATTACCTATTGTTAACTGGCAATTTAAAAAATGTACTGATATTGAACTATAAACTCATTCTTGCCTGTGGAACAGAATTCAGATCACTGAATTCATTTTTCAAAAACTTATAATACCCTGCAATGCCTATCATCGCCGCATTATCTGTACAGTATTCAAATTTTGGAATAAAGGTTTTAATGTTTAATTCAGCTTCTAAATTTTTAATTTGTTTTCGTAATTCGCTGTTGGCAGAAACGCCACCTGCAATTGCCAAATGCTTAATACCTGTTTCTTTTAAAACCGCTTTGGCATTTTTTAAAAGCACATTTATTAAATGCTGCTGATACGAAGCGCAAATATCATTTAAATTTTTGGTTACGAAATCAGCATCTTTTTGTGAATTATTTTGAATGAAATACAGGAACGAAGTTTTAATACCACTAAAACTGTAATCAAATCCCGAAACGTTAGATGAAGAGAATTTAAATTTATTGGGATCTCCTTCTTTTGCATATTTATCAATTAATGGTCCACCGGGATAAGGCAAACCCATAACTTTTGCAGCTTTATCAAATGCCTCGCCAACCGCATCATCAATGGTAGATCCTAATATCTCAAAGCTTAAATGATCTGTAGCCTTCACTAATTGAGTATGTCCGCCACTAACCGTTAAGCATAAAAAAGGAAATTGAGGCATCTCAACCCCTTCCTCTTTAATAAAATGTGCTAAAATATGGCCCTGCATGTGGTTTACCTCGATTAAAGGAATATTTAAAGCCATTGCCATTGATTTTGCAAACGATAAACCCACCAAAAGGCTCCCCATTAAGCCGGGGCCAATGGTAACAGCAATAGCACTTAATTGCCCTGTTTTAATATTTGCTGCTTTTAAAGCTTCATTTACAACCGGAACAATGTTTTTTTGATGATCGCGGCTCGCTAATTCGGGAACTACACCACCATATTGCTCATGAATTTTTTGATTTGCTGTAACATTTGCCAACACAACATTATTATGCAAAATAGCGCAGGAAGTATCATCACAACTGCTTTCTATTGCTAATATGTAAGTGTTTAAATTTTGCATTTTTTTGGATATGTAAAAACAAATTTTGGCTTATCTTTATAGCAAAGCCTTAGCTTGCGCAAAGTTATAAGAATATTTTTTAAAACACTTGGTGTGCTGGCCCTAATTATAATTTTATTAGGGGTAAGTCTCTTTTTTGCCATACAGTCGCCGTCATTTCAAACATGGCTTGGTCAAAAAGCAAGTAATTATTTAAGTAAGGAATTAAATAACACCGTAAGTATTAAATCGGTTGATCTTGAGTTTTTTACCAAAGCAAATTTAGAAGGTGTGTTTATCAGTGATAACAAAAATGATACACTTTTTTCTGGTGATCTTTTAGTAGATATTAAAAAACTGGATTATAAAAATCAAACAATAGAATTTAAAAAGATAACATTAAGAAATTCAACAGCAAAAATTATTACGTACAAAGGAGATACTACTATGAACTTTCAGTTCTTAATAGATTATTTCGATTCAGGTGTTACTGACACTACTCCAAAAAAAGAATGGGAGGTAAAACTGGGTGATGTTTATCTTGACAGTGTAAACATTGATTACCGGGATGAAAGAAAGAATACAACCGTTTCGCAGAACATGAATTTTAATAATTTACACTTTGCAAAAACAAGTGGTAAATTCTCAAATATAAAAATTGAAAAGGATACGATCTTTGTAAAACTGAACGACCTCAGAACAATAGAACAATGTGGTTTTAATTTAAGAAATTTAACTGCAGATGCAAAGATCAGCAGCAGCGAATTATTATTAAAAAAACTGATCATTAAAACACCCGATACTTACATTAAGGGAAATGTAAATCTATATTCTCAATCGTGGGATGATTATTCTGACTTTCTCAATAAAATAAAAATAAAAGCCGATCTGTTAGAAGGCACGCAACTTGCCTCAGAAGATATTGCTCGTTTTACAAGTGAACTGAATGGTTTAAAAGAGACCGTTTATTTTTCAGGAAAAGTAAGGGGTTATGTGAATGATCTGAGTTTAAAAGAGTTTAAACTTAAATATGGCAAACACACACGCTTTGATGGTAATCTTAGTATAACAGGACTTCCTGATTTTAATGCCAGTTATTTACATTTTGATGTGCAGGAGCTTGCAACCAATTATACTGATCTTATTCAAATTCCAAATTATCCCTTCTCAGAAAATAAAAAACTGGAATTACCGATTGAATTAAAAAAATTGGGAACAATTTCTTATAAAGGAAAATTTGATGGATTTATAACTGATTTTACAACTTATGGTAAATTTAAAACAGGCCTTGGAAACTTAGCAACACAATTAAGTGTTAAGATCGGCAAAAAAGCAGATGACATTGCCTATCATGGCAGACTGCAAACCAATGGTTTTAATATTGGTACTTTGTTTGGGGTTGCCGGCCTTAATTCGTTATCGTTAAATGCGGAAATTAAAGGAAAGGGTATTTCTCTTAAAACCCTTGACACCGATGTTGAAGGACAGATACTAAATATTAATTACAACAATTATTCTTACAAGAATATTAAGCTAAATGGTAACATAAAAGAAAAAGTATTTAATGGCTTGTTAACGAGTAAAGATCCAAATGCTGATTTTGATTTTAATGGGAATATAAATTTCAAAGAGAAAGTTCCTGAAATGGATTTTATCTCCACTATAAATAATATAAACCTAAAAAAATTAAACTTTACAAAACAGGAAGCTAAGATCTCTACGCAAATATTAATTAACTTAAAAGGAGATAACCTTAATAATTTAACGGGCACCATTAACTTTGATGATACGGAATACACAAACGAAAGAAAAAAATTCAACATCAGCACTTTCGATCTCAGGCTGGATCAATCTACCGCAGATAAACATATAGCCATCAATTCTAATTACTTCAACCTTACTGTAGATGGAAAATTTGACGCTAATAATCTTGACTTGGCCTTTAACCAGGTGCTTAATTCTTACTATCCTACTTTTGTTCCAAAGATCAAAACAAGAACCGTTTATACAGATGCATTTAAGTTTCAACTCACGGTAAAAAAATTCGGAATAGTAAGAGAACTATTTCTTGCGAATGTAGCGGTAAGTCCAAATACAATAATTGGTGGTGAATTTGATGCGTCCAAAAATCTTTTGAATGTAAACTTAAAAGCAGATTCGATAAGCTACGGTAAGATCAAATCAAATAATAGTGTAATCGAATCGTATTCGCAAAACAATAAAGTAAATCTTGTATTAAAAGCAAGTGAGATACGTTTAACAGATAGCCTTGTTCTAAAAAATTATTTTATGTACCTGGTTTCAAAAGATCTGGATACAAAATATAATTTAGAGTGGGATAATAAATCATCACCAAAAAACGCTGGCAGATTAGCCGGAAAAGTAAATTTCGCACACAACCTTGCAACCTTAACATTTGATAAATTTTTTATCACATCTGCAGATAGTAGTACCTGGAATATGATAACATCCAACCCAACTGTAATAGATACCGGTAGAAATATTTTAATCAACCCTTTATTATTTACCAATAAAGAACAAAGCATTGGCATTGCAGGGGCATTAACCAGCAGGCCCGGTGATAGCCTTGTAATTAATACTTCCAGTGTTGTACTGCAACAATTTAATCCACTCTTGCGCAGCATAAAATTAAATTTAGAAGGTCAGTTAAATGGAAGAGTTACCGTACACGATCCAAAGAATTTTGCATTTAGCAGCGACCTCAGTTTTAATTATTTAAAAATTAATAATAATACGCTTGGCGAAATGGTTGTAAAAACAACATTTGATGCCAAGGCAAAAACAATTTTCACCGACGGTTATACATCACTAGGCCTTCCTTCTTTTGACGGAGGAAAGATGAAGAACATTGCCTTCAGAGGTTATTATTATTTGGATAAAAAAGAAGAAAGCATTGACCTGGATATTAAAGCATCACCGGCAAATTTAAAATTACTCAACCCGTTATTAGAGGGAATTTTAACCATAAACAATGGACCAATAGCAGGCGAAGGAAAAATTCATGGCACTCCTGATAATATAAAAATAGACGGAACCTTTAAATTATTTAAGAACGAGATAAAAGTAGATTACACCAATGTTACTTATTATATGGATGGGGATATTGAGATAATGCCTGACCAGATACGTTTTAGCGATCTGGTGATGCGTGAAAAAACAATGGCCGATCAATTAATGAAAGACAAAAAAGTAAAAGCCGTGCCACAAGGGACAATAAATGGTAACATCTTTCACTCTAATTTCACAAAGATACAATTGGATTATGACGTAACGTTTAGAAACATGCTTGTTTTAAATACAAACATAAATCAGAATAATACGTTTTATGGCAAAGTATACTCAACAGGCAACATGGGTATTTATGGTTTTTTAAATAAATTATATATGGAAGTAAATGCTGAAACGAATAAAAATTCGAAATTCATTCTTCCGTTAGATGGACCGGCCGATGTGGCCGAATCTGATTTTATACATTTCGTTAAAAAAGATACCGTCCAAAAAAAGGTGCAAAATTCACTTTCAGGACTTAGCCTGGACATGAATATTAAAGCAACACCTGACTTAACAGTAAATATAATTTTAGATAACGCTAATGGAGATGCATTAAATGTACAAGGCGAAGGTGATCTTAACTTAAAGATAAGTACGCTTGGTAAATTTGAGATGTATGGAGATTATATAATCACTAACGGTGATTATTTATTTACGCTTGAAAATGTGATTAATAAAAAATTTGAGATCGATGCAGGAAGTATAATCTCATGGAGTGGCAATCCAACAAATGCAGATATTGATATTGCAACCAGCTATAAACAACGTGCTTCTGTTGCTCCATTACTGAACGATACAACATATACAGGGCGTTACCCTGTTGATTGCAAATTATTAATTACAAATAAACTATTTTCGCCCAATATAAATTTTGCGGTTGATTTTCCAAGCTTGGATCCAACGGCAAAATCAAGGATAGCAAATATTTTAAGTGACGAAGCTGAATTGAACAGGCAGGTATTTTCTTTTTTATTATTCAGAAGTTTTGTTACACCACAAATTTATAATAGTAATGGTGGTGGTGTAACGGCAGGTGGAGCCGCGGCTTCAACGGGTAGTGAGCTATTAAGTAATCGAATGAGCGAATTCTTAAATACTTATTTCGGCAACCTAACGGGTATAAAAGATCTGCAGGTGGGTGTAAATTACCGCGCAGGAAATCAAAATAACCAGGAAGTTGATCTTGCTTTAAGCAAACAATTTTTAAATAATAAAGTAACGGTTGATGGAAATTTTGGCGTGAACAATAATAACAATAATAGCAGCCAGGCAAAAAATAACGGTTTAATAGGGGATGTAAACATCGAATATAAATTATCGGATGACGGGCGTTACCGGGTGAAAGGCTTTAACAGGAGCAATGATAATACACAAATTGCAACCAGTGGCGGACAATACACACAAGGTGTTGGTCTTTTTTACAGGGAAGAGTTTGAAACCTTTAATCAATTATTTAAAAGGTATCTCGAAAAAATAAAAAAGAAGGAAAAGGCAAAAGAAGAAGCAAAAGAAACAGCCAAACAATAATTAATTTTATTGAGGTTTTTGACTTAATTTTCCTGAAGTTGTTTTAACCCCTGTATAAATTACGATCAGGGAAATAAGGATAATTACATGCGCAAGATCTTTGTAATTAAACCACTCGTGAACAGATAATTTAAGCGTGTGTGTTACAATTGGTATAAAAGAAATACTTATTCCTAAAAAAACACGTTTACTTCCTTTTTCTTTTGTTCGGTTATATACAATTATGTGAACAATAAACGAATAAACCAACACAATACCGGCATGTATTTTTATGATCAGAAAATTATTTCGTACCAATGTATATATAAGTAATGCAGTTATCCAGGCAATTACAAAATAAGTGATCTTTTTATGTGGGTTTGTTTTATTAAGTGTATATAAAAGATAAGGCGCTTTAAAACAAAAATAAATAGAGAGCAGACTAAGTGCATTCATGATGTAAAACACCACATCAAAAAAAAGCTCACCAGCCTGGTAATGCACCGCGTGTGCTGTTGAACCAAAACAGCTGCTTATCCCAACCAGCAGTACAAACCACGCCCATGCCCTTGGGTATGGGTGATCGAATTTGGTAAGTTGCTTGAAACAAAAAATACTAAAAATAAAGATCAGAAGGTTGGTGACAATGATCATCGGTTCAAAGATAATGTAACCGAAAAGGGTAATATATGTGTAATCGAAGTTCAAGGTGATGCAAATTTAATAATTAAACAACAAAATTCCGATTATGTTTCAGTGTCGTCTTCTTTTTTAAAGATGCCTGTAAGTTTTTCGGTAAATTGTTTCACTTTGCCAATATTATGTTCTAACGATGAACTGGTTATATCGCTTATCCGTCCATCCTGAAGGGTTTTTGAGATCTCGGGATAAAACACTGCAAAGCTTGTAAACTCATGGTTCTTATTAAGTTTTTTCGACATTTCATCTACGTGAAAATCGTAACTTACCGTTTGTTTTCGTGCAGTTACCAAAATAAACAGGTCGTCTTCTTTTGGGTTACTTAAATGATCAAAATTTTCAAAATTTTCAACAACATTATATTTAAAGAATACTTTTTTCTTATCGTTGATCTCTGCACTAAAATAATCTAGGGTGTTACTTAAGCCGTAAATGTGCGATTCGCTGCCAATTTGTTTTAAGATACCATTTAATTTTGCCGACATTCTTACAAAACCATTCTCCAGTTCAGCGTTTGGCGTTAATACAACAACAATTCGTTTAAACGAATTTAAGGGCTGTAATATTTTTGAAATAATTACAGATTGTTTTGATTTACTTAAAAGATTTTCTGAAATATTACCAAAAATAAGATTAGAGGCGCCGTGTTGCGCTTTGTAGCTGATCAAAATATCGGTAATATTATATGCTTTAGCTGTTCTGATAATACCATCAACAATACTCAGGTCTACTTTTTTTAAGACCTCAACTTTTTTATCACCACTTGAAATTTGCTCAACTGCACCTTCAATAACTTTTCTTACCACATTTAATTTTTCATCAGCATCTGCATCATCTTCAACAATAGATAAAGGATAGATAGCTTCAGTAGATTTTTGATCTTTAATTAGAAGCGAGAAATCTATCAATCGCTGAATATTTTCAGGATTACTAACCGGTATTAAGATCCGTTCTATCTTATCGCCGGCTTTTCTATTAACATCTTTTTCGAGCACGGCAATTTGCCTTGCAGCTTTTTCACTCACAAAAGAACTCACCAAACAAGATATTAAAATTAAAATAATGGTTGCGTTAATAATGTTTTGATCGAACAAGCCAATATCAAATCCTACTTTAATAATAGCCAATGTAGCCGCCGCGTGCGACACACTTAATCCGAAAATAATATTACGCTCAGGCTTACTGAATTTATAAATAAAAGCAGTTAACCAAGCGGCAAAATATTTTGTCAATAACCCAACAATACAAAGTATGCCGGCAAATAACAATGCCTGGCCACCTTTAAAAAACAAATGCAGATCAACCAACATGCCGGCGCTGATCAAAAAGAAGGGAATGAATAAAGTATTGCCGATAAATACAATACGGTTCATTAAAATACTATTATGCGGAATTACTTTATTTAAACCCAAACCCGCTAAAAATGCACCAATAATGGGTTCTACTCCTGCGAGCTCACTTAAGAAACCAGAAATAAAAACAACAGCCAATACATATATGTAATGTGAGCTTGCCTGCGCTTCAATATTCCTAAAGAACCAACGACTTATTTTTGGCAATAAATAAAGTGTTGAGAAAAACAATAAACCAAGCGAAACAATAATACGGATCCAGAAAGCAGAATTCATTTCGCCGGTAACCACATTTGTAATAATACCTAATAAGATCAGTACGGCAGAATCTGTAATAATAGTTCCACCAAACGTAATT
>JACDED010000011.1 GCA_013816615.1 Bacteroidota bacterium | reverse complement strand
TGTATATTCTCATCAAAATAGGCCACCCATTCTCACGCAAACTAGGCCACTCATTCTCACCAAAGTGTACCAGTGATTCTCATTCAAAATAGGCCACTTTAAAAAAGGTTGTTTTTAGAGCATTACCTTCTGTAAAATATATAGAAGGACTATGGCAAATAAAACAATCACTATGCAGAAAATAAGACAGATCCTTCGGTTAAAACAAGATGGGATTAGTAATCGCAAGGCAGGGCTAATGCTTGGTCTTCATCGGGAAACCATACGCAAGTATGTTAACCAGATAGAAGAGTTGGGCATGAATTATGAGCAACTTTTGAAGGAAGATGACAGTGTGCTTGAAAGTGTTTTTGAAAAGCACAAGTTCCCAAAAGCCAATAAGGGCCGCTTAGAGCGTTTAAATGATTATTTCCCTAGAATGGAAAAAGAGTTGGCAAGAGTGGGCGTTGATAGATGGAACCAATGGTTAGAGTATAAAGAACAAGAACCCGAAGGCTACGCTTACAGCCACTTTTGCAGAGCATATAACTACTGGCAAGAGAAACAACAGGTAAGCGCACACTTTGAGCAGAAGGCAGGAGATAAACTCTATGTAGATTATACGGGTAGCAAACTTCATATTGTAGATAAGCATACGGGTGAAATAAAATCGGTAGAAGTCTTCGTTGGAGTGTATTTTCATCTAAAATTTATTTGCACCCGCTGGCTGGCTTTTGTATCTTTAAACACCGTGAGAGGTAAATTGTTGGATGCTCGCAAAGCGTCTGAACGTAAGCTCTCTCAGCAACGGTAGCAATTTGTACTGAATTTTATCGAAACATATTGATCAACAAGAAAATGGAAAAACACAGAGTATTTACAACATCCTTTGCAAGCGTTTACCCGCATTATGTAACAAAAGCGAAAAAAAAGGCCGTACAAAAACAGAAGCAGATGAAATTATTTTTTTGGTTAACAGGATATGATCAAAAATAATGTCAAAGAGACATAGCAGGAACGGCAACAATCAATAAACATATGACTAATCAGACCAAGCTAATAATCTTTATTTTCTGCATTATAAAATTAATGCTTCATTTAATTGCCGATAGTCATTCGGGTTTTCAGGGTGATGAATTATTGCATATGGAGGCGGGAAAGCATTTAGCTTTTGGCTATATGGAGTTTCCGCCATTGATAGCACTTTTTGCTTTTATTCAAAACCTATTTGGGAGTACTGGTGTATATGTCCATCATTTATTTCCACACATTGCAAGTATTTTAATTATCATCTACGTTGCAAAAACAACGATTGAATTAGGCGGAAAAAATAAGGCCATTTTTTTGGTTCTCTTGTGCATAATTATTGGGCCAAGTTTTGGTCGCTCACAACAACTTTTTCAACCTGTAGTTTTTAGTCAGCTGTTTTGGGTGTTGAGCTTTTATCAACTAACACGTTTTGTAAAATACCTTGATAAAAAGAGCTTATGGTATTTAACAGCATTTGTTTTTTTAGGCTGTTGTGCCAAGTACGATGCTTTGTTTTTCATCGTGGGTCTATCTGCATTATTATTTTTCAAAAGAACGCGCCAGGCACTTATACAACAACATATCTGGCAAAATATAATTGTAGTGGTTTTATTATTGCTTCCTAATTTGATCTGGCAATACGTTAACAACTTTCCTGTATTGCAAATGTTTAGCAGGCTTTACGAAACACAATTAGCTGGACTTTCACGCGCAGGAACTTTAGGGCGTTTACTGATCGATATAAATCCTTTATCCAGCTTACTGATCATTCTTCCGGCATTCATTTGTCTTTTCAGAAATAATAAAACACTAAACCTTCCATTAGCAATTTCTATTATTTTATCAATTGCTTTTTTATCTTTTAAAAATGGGAAACCGTATTATTTCTATCCTATTATTTTAACAATTTTGCCTTTTGGTGCCATATTTTGGGAACAACTTACTCTACAGAAACACAAATGGATCTTTTATCCTGTTACTATTTTATTATTAGTGGGTGTTATTTTAATTCCTTTCGGAATGCCTGTGTATTCTTTCAACCATTATTTAGAAGCTGTTTACAAATTTGAAAAGAAAGATATTGAAGGTGGAAAATATGCAGTTAAATATGATGAGTATTATACTAATGAAAAGTGGAAAGAAACCATGTACCAATTAAGATCAGTTTGCGACAGTTTACCTACAAATGAAAAACAAAATTTTATGTTGTGGGGCAAACATTATGGACAAGCCGGTGCCATAAATTTGTTGGGAGTTGACTACAATTTACCAAAAGCATTCTCCTATCACGGAAGCTTTTATAGCTGGACACCCAAAGGACAAATGCCAGCTACCATCATTGCTTTAAGTTATAGAGTTGGTGATTTTTTTAGTCCTTATTTTGAAGAAGTAAAATTGGTAAAGACGATTTACAATCCTTATGCAGACAATGAAGAAGAGCTTTATCAACGGATCTATATTTGTAAAAAGCCAAAGCAAGACTTTGCTAAAATGAAAGAAATTTTTAAGACCAGGATATTTGAGTAACCAAGGTTTTGCTTTGCAAAGAAACATTTGTACATTTAAATACAAAAAACCTGAACAATTAATTAAACATGTCAACTACATTTACGATCAAAACTCAAACCGAAAAAAACTGGGAAAGCGGAACTGTCTCTACCAACGAATATATATTCGAACCTCAAAATAATATTGATACAATACTTAAAGACTTTTTTACGGAGGAGAATTTTAAGCTTTCTGATTTTAATAAATCTATTCGTGATAAAGTAAGCGATGATTTTCTTGGGCACGCCTTTAATTTACATTTATTGGAGCTCGGTGATTTTCAAAAAAGATCATTGGGTGATCTGATCACGTTTATGAAAAAGTTGAGTGGCGAAGGAATAAAAACAGAAGAGCTTCAACCTGAAATAAAATACATCACCAACCTGTTAACGAGTGTCGGAACAACTGATTTTTATTTTATTTCTGCAAATATGTTCGATCTTGCGCATCCAAAAAATAAGAACGGCGCTTTTTATACTTATTACCACCTTGTAAATTGGTTTAATATTCAAGAATCTAAAATTACTGTTTGCCAGATCGCAACGGAGTAAAATGGTCTTAACATGAAACAAAAAATATATCAAATAGATGCATTTGCAGAAAGTGTTTTTTCAGGAAACCCCGCAGCGGTTTGTCCGCTTGACTCCTGGTTGAATGATGAAACTTTGCAAAAAATTGCAATGGAAAATAACCTTGCCGAAACTACATTTTATGTAAAGCAAGGCGATAAATATCAAATACGCTGGTTTACACCAACCGTTGAAGTTGATCTTTGCGGACATGCAACCTTAGCCGCAGCTTTTGTTTTATTTAATTTAGAAAATTATACCGAAAATATTATTCGCTTTCATTCTCCAAGAAGCGGCGCTTTAACTGTAACTAAAAAAGGAGAATTATTAACACTGAATTTTCCTACAGATACATTTGAGGAGGTAAAAATATCCGATGAAATAAATAATTGTTTCAACATTAAACCACAATTTGCTTTTAAAGGTAAAACAGATTACATGTTTGTGTTTAATACTGAATACGAAATAAAAAAAGCAGAGCCTGTATTGGAAGTGATCTCAAAATTAAAAGCGCGTGGCGTTATTATTACGGCTAAAGGAGATAACGTTGATTTTGTGTCCAGGTTTTTTGCCCCGCAATCGGGCATTAACGAAGACCCTGTAACGGGTTCAGCACATACAACCTTAACACCCTATTGGGCAAAGCAGCTTAACAAAACCGAATTAACAGCCATACAACTCTCAAGCCGTAAAGGATACTTACAATGCAGCTATTTAAATGATAGAGTTGAGATAAGCGGACAAGCAAAATTATATTTAACAGGAGAAATATTTTTGAAATAGAAAATGAACAAATTATAAAGTACATCAACAATAGACAGCAATTATACTATGAGTTTTTTAAAAAATATTTTTGGCAAGAAAGGCGAGCCAATAAAAACTAACAGTGACTTTTGGGCCTGGTTTCAAATTAACCAGCAGGGTTTCTTTAATACCATTAAGAATGGCAATAATATTGAAAAGGACTTTTTTACTAAGCTATCACCTAAACTTGTTGTACTTAAAGAAGGTTACTATTTTCTTTCCGGAATGTATGATGATAATACTGCTGAGCTAATTATTACGCCGGATGGAACAATAGAAAACATTGTATTTGTTGAAGAACTTATTAAAGCAGCACCCTCAATTGCTAATTGGAAATTCACAGCGTTAAAACAAGAACTTGATATAAAAAACGCTTCAATAGAAATGTCCGGCTATTCTTTTAATAGTGAAAATCTTTCATTTTATTCAATTGAACACAAAAATTATCCGGATGAAGTTGATATAATGATCGTTCACAATGATTTTAAAGAAGAAGACAAATCAACACTAATTAATGGTACATATATTTTTCTTGATAATTATCTTGGAGAATTAAACTCTGTTACTACCCTTGACAATTTAAAGGTGATTTCTAAAGAGCAAGCAGAAAAAGAATTAATTCCAATAGATAAGCTAAAAAGCTATCTTATCTGGAGAGAGAAAGAATTTATTGAAAAATATACCGGAATTCGATACAATACCAAAAACGACAGTTATTCAAGTTTGGAAGCTGAGCTTGAAAATGGGAGACCATTGATTGCAATAGTTAATGCAACATTGCTTGAATGGGACAGAAAGGCATCTCACCCATGGATCTTAAAAGCTGAAGTTAAGTATGCTGACAACGCTAATAATGGCATGCCCGACAGCGAAACCTATGAATTACTAAATAAAATGGAAGATGATATAATGCTTGAATTGCGTGACGCTGATGGTTATCTGAATATTGGAAGACAAACAGCAGATAATTCGAGAGAGATCTATTTTGCTTGCAGAGATTTTAGAAAGCCATCATTGGTTCTTCATGATCATTTAAAGAAATATTCAGGGAAATTGGATATGACTTATGAAATTTATAAAGATAAATACTGGAGATCGTTTGAAAGATTTAATCCGCATTAAACTGAATATATTGAGAATTTTAACGAGATATGAACCGGAAAATAGTATTAAAGATTTACTAAAAAGATATAAAGATTATGAAATGTGGAAGCATCAATAAAAATTTAATCTGTCTTTTATTCATACTTGTTGTCTGTTCATGCACAAACGATGAGCCACTTTCCAAAAAAGAGCCTCTTTCTTGTTCTGACAATACAAAAAACACCGGCATTACCATTGAAAATAATCCAAGGCTAGGCTTTGGATATACTGATCCATCAGGCGTTCAATACGGTTACTATTATTTTACAACAACGCTCATTAATGATAGCACTGCTCCCATTCAATTAAAAATTGCCTTTGGGAATGAGTACAATTTTATGCAATCGCGTAAACTTTTATTCTCAGAAGTATTTCTGTTACCAAGAGCATTAACTCCAAAAAGGCAACAATACGATGAGGATATGTCGAAAGAATTAAAACACTTTTTAGATACAAGAACCGGAACTTCCGATTCTTTAAATATAACTTTAGATCCCAAAGAACAATGTGTGATGACCTTTGGTACACTTACTAAATTAGGAGAAAAAGAACCTTTTACACTCGAATTAAAATTGTTAGACCATGAATTTGATCATAACAAACATGACAGTCTTTTAAACGCTATACTTTTAAAAAGCGAAGGAAAAGGCATACCGCTTGCACTGCGTCTTGCTACTCCTGCGCTTATACCTTGCGGGCAAATTTTATTTACTGAAAAACATTAAGACCAAAACATGATCCAATTACAACGTACCAACTCTGACAATAAAGATTTTCAGGATCTTGTAAAAGAATTAGATAAAGATCTGAAAATAAGAGATGGTGATGATCACGCCTTTTTTGCGCAGTTCAATAAAATTGACAGCATTAAAAATGTTGTTGTTGCTTATCAAAATAACGAAGCCATTGGTTGTGGCACCTTTAAACCTTATGATGAAAAAACAATGGAAATAAAGCGGATGTTTGTACCACCGCAACACAGGGGGAAAGGAATTGCATCTTTAATTTTAGTTGAATTAGAAAAATGGTGCAAAGAATTAAATTATGATAAATGCATTTTAGAGACCGGCGAAAAACAACATGAAGCTATTGGGCTTTATCATAAGAACAATTATAAAGTAATTGCTAACTTTGGTCAGTATACAAATGTTGCAGCCAGCATTTGCTTTGAAAAAATATTGTAAAAACAATTACTATGAAAAAATCACTTTTACTATTAGCTTTATTGTTTACAACGCTACTAGGAGCACAACCCCCTGATAAAAAATTAATTGATACCAGCGAAGTAAGTTATGTTGAAATTGTAAAATTTAATTCAGCAGATCCTGCAAGATCACAAACAAAAAAGCTAAGTAAAAAACAGTATGCAGGCTTTGCACAAAAATGGAATTCTGCGCCGGCTTTGGGCGCAGACAAGTATAAAATGACCTATTATCTTTATTTATATACAAAAGCAGGGCAAAAAAGACAATTTACCATTTTTGCAAATAAAATTCAGGAAGGCGATTGGTTAACTTTTGATCTTAAAGACAAACAGTATTTTGATATTTTGTGGAAAGGAATAAAATAATCTTTCGTGTTTTATATAAACTCACAACTCTCTTTAAATTGAAAAAACATATTTTTATTCTATTAACAGCCTTCTTACTACAAAACTATATTACAAAAGCGCAATCTTCGGTAATTGAAAGTGTTGATTATGATAAAGCAAAAGATGTGACTAATTATATAGTATTGCCTTATGGCAGCGTTGCGCTTCCCGGGCGCTGGACAAAAGAGAGTTATAGTGATATTAGTTATCAATAGTGGTTTAAACGCAACAGCGATTCAACCCGTATAGCAGTTGCATTAGGTGCTAAAAAAATTATGAGTTTTATAAAAGATCAATGAGTGATTTTGAATTTGTAACAGCATTTTATAAATGGGAAGCCAAGTGGCGCGAAAAACAAGGTTTTACGATCGAACTAGTAAAAAACGGCCAGGCTGATAATTTTATTATCTGGCGCATTCTTTCAAAAGGCAATGATAATACGATCCTGTATGGAACAAAAAATGGTACCGTTTATAATCTCACGATCGCTAACACCAAATTATCTAACGCGTATAAAAATGATTTTCTTGAAAAATTATTTCTTAGTAAATAAATTACTTTCTACAGCGTCTACCTAAATCCACTTTGTTCTCAGCTAAACCTTTTGTATCTTTATTTAAATGAAGTTAACTCTTGCGTTTATATTATTCACAACACTCTGCTTTGCACAAAAAAGTCAAAGACAGGAATTGCTGGATAGTTTAAATAAAGCGCGCGAAAGTGATAGAGGTGCTTTTAACATATACATTAAAAAATTAAAGGTAGAAGTTATAGGTGGCGTTTTTCGTAACAGGGAAACCGCGCAACAAGGTTTTGAACCCATTAACTTTACCTACAATATCTATTTGCCTTATCAGTTCGATCTGAATTATGTGAACTTACCGGCAAAAGATAAATTAATAAAGATCAATACAGCTTTTATAGTGCATCATTCAAAATACGGTAATTATGCCCTTGGGCTTGGTAATCGTTTTAGTTTTTTAGTGCTAAAGAGAACGTATTTAAGTTATCAAATAGGTGTTGTTTGGTGCGAAACTGTAAAGAAGAATACAAACGACGGCATTAACTATATGGGCTTTTGCCTCCACCATGAGTTTTCACTACACTATTGTCTTTCCAAACATTTTGAGTTAAGTGCCAATGCCGTTCACATTTCTAACGGTAATATTTTTAAAGGTGTAAAAAATAACCAGGATGTTTTAGGTTTGGGTATTGCATATCAATTTTGATGTTGTGTAGCAAGCTACAAAACAACACTTCTTTGATGTTTCATAACCCGCATATCCAAAATGTAAGGGAAAATCGGCTTAAATTCATTAAAAAACCCTCCCAATGCTTGTTTTAAGTATAAATACTTAGAAAAAATGCCTTTTTAGTATACATTGTTAACCTAATCTTAAAAGCTTATGCTGCAAAACCCTTGCTTTTACGTATATTTGTACTTCACAATTCCGAAAAGGAACTCCAACCACATAAAATTAAACATGGCCAGATCACAGGAAACTCAAAACAAAAAAGAAAAAGAAAGCAAAAAGCTTAAAAAGAGAAAAGAAAAAGATGAAAAAAAAGCTGAGCGAAAAGCCGGGGGCAAAAAAAGTTTTGAAGACATGATCGCCTATGTGGATGAGTTTGGAAATTTAACGGATACACCACCGGATCCAAAAAAGAAAAAAGAAATAAATCTTGAAGATATTCAGCTTGGCGCGAAAATAGAAGTTGCCCCTGATCCCGAAGATCTGATCAGAAAAGGGAATGTTAGTTTTTTTAACGAAGAAAAAGGTTACGGATTTATACGCGATGAAAAATCACAGGAAAGTGTTTTCTTCCATGTAAACGGATTATTATCCCAGGTAAAAGAAAAAGACAAAGTTAGTTTTGAAACCGAAAAAGGTCCAAAAGGATTAAATGCCATTAAGGTAACTTTAGTTGTTGGTTAAAAACCCGCTTTAAAATTTTAATAAAAAATTATTATATTTATTTGTATTAATAGATTGCTATGAGTATTCATATCATTCAACTTTAAACAATGGGATATAAAAAAGTTTGCTTTACCTGTAGAAAAGCATTTAGTGTTTATAAAAATGCGACAGAAAAAATTAATCGTTCCTGTCCTGAATGTGGTAAACAAACTATTATTTTCAGTCATCTTTTTAAGCCGCCAAAACAAACCGATATTAAAAAGTGGAAAGTGGTGGAGTTTTTAAAAGACCATGGCTTTGTTTACCAACGCGTTTACGCTACTTATACTGATTCGATCTTAAGCGGCCAGTCGGGCTATCCCGAAACAATGGCCGAAGCAAAAAAATTTATTATTGACTATAAAGATCAGGCGCGCCTGCTTATATGGGATAATGATAAAAAAGAATTTATGAAAGTGGGATAATAAAACCTTTTGTTACCTTCAATTCTCAATGGAATATCAAAATACAGATATTAATAACCGGAAGAAATTATTTATCTATTTATTGATCTCTTTTATTTCCGCTATTATTATCAAGATCTGTTGCAGAAGTTAAACAAGCTGCCGCCAAAGATACAGGTGAATTAAAATTCACTGTTGAACATAAAGATGACGTTCGAAAAAAGGTTTCTGAGGAGTTATTTGAAAATACTAAAAAAGAAAAAAGTAAGTTAATGTTTTACATTTTGGCTGCGGCAATTGTAATATGTACTTCGCTGGCTTATTTTATTAAACGTCCAAAAAAATAATATGCTATATCTTTCATTGCAAAACAGGTTAAAAGAGCAACACCTGGCCATTGAAGAAGTGATCAGGAACACAGAGGCTTCGCGCTTAAGCCTGGTGCCTTCTCCCGGCAAATGGTCGGCTAAAGATAATATTGTACATCTTGCCAAATATCAACCCGTTTTTATTGAGCGCATCAACACAATTCTTAAAACGGATTTACCTTCTTTTGAACGTTATTTAGCTGAGAATGATCCAGAGTTTGAACGCTGGAGAGTAATGGATATAAAAGATCTTTTAGAAAGAATGAAAGCCGACAGGCAACTGCTTTTTAATTTAATTATATCGTTATCAGATAAAGATCTTCAACGCGTTGGTAAACATCCCAAATTTGGGATGCTTACAATTACACAATGGACAGAATTTTTTGTTCTACACGAAGCACACCATATTTTTACTATCTTTCAACTTACAAACGACATCCAATTAAAATGAGAACAGGCATAAAATTTTTAACCCTAATTATTGCAATTACGTTATTTGGCTGTAAGAATAAAAATAAATCTACAGAAGAAGAGCAACCGCCTGTAATTACTACTCCAACAAATGCTGACACAACGGCTTATGGCTTTAACATATTAAAAAAATTGCGTGGCATCTGGAATGGCCCTGTAACTTCTACTACTCCACTTGGTGGTTATCCAGAATGGATCGTGGATTTCAGGCCGCATGCAGAAAATCAGATCTCAGCAAAAAATGAGTTAGATACTTTGAATGATATTTTTATGTCGTTTTTTATTGCCAAATATAATAACCAGAGAAAAGTTGCTTTCAGAAATGGCGGCTCTTTTGGAGGCGCAAAACGTGTTTCCTATTTTTTAGCAGACAGTGTTTCTGAAACCGCATCAAATTCTTTTTACCGATTTTGCGAAATCATAAAAGGTAAAAAAAGAGCTTTTACCGAGGTTATTTTCAGAGCAGATAGTTTATACATCAGATCGTATACCAATAAATACAACTCACTTACAAACCCAACGCCGCATATGGCCTGGAGCGCGAAGCTACAGGATTCAACATCCGCACAACCTGCTATCGCAAATTTTTCGTTTCCAAAAAATACAATTACAAAAGATTTTACAAACAGTTTTACAAGCTTAACCGAAGCCATGTTCTTTGCAACTTCGGGCATTCCGCCGGGAGATCCGTATGCAGAAAATACACAACCTTATCTTGGCCAAACAACAGCTACTTATAATTATGCGACAACGTATACACCTAACCCGTCAAAAAAAGTATTTCTTGTAATTACTACGCAACCTCTGTTTTCGGGTTTTACATTTAACTCTGGCAATCTAAAATTCAGGTCACGTTACGTTATTTTAAATGCCAGTAGTACCAGTTTTGTTTTTAATTACATGCACCCCGGCAGCTATTATTATTACGCTTTTTACGATAACGACGCCAATAACCTCATAAACAGCGGCGATTGGATAAGTACCGCAAATACAGGCCTAACCCTTGGGGCACTAGGAACAACAACCATTAATACGCAAATTAATTTTACAATACCTTAACGCGTAGGTCTCTTTAAAGACTTTATCTTTACATAATGAAAACGAATAAAAATATAATTATAGACTTTAAACTTTCGAGAAGTTTTATATTATTAGCATTTTTATTAAACATTTTTTCTTTTAGTGGTTTTGCCGGAAACTTTCTTAGTAAAGAAAATAAGATTATACAAACGGAAGTAGTTATTTCAACACTTTCGAAAACAAAAAAAAACACTGTACATTATAGAAGTGTTTTTACCAATGCATCTGGGTATTCCACATTTACAATTTCTAAAGAATTTATTCTTGAATTCGACAGGCTAACAAAAATACAGCTTCACAACTCTTCCAAACAAGAACGGCGACCTGCCGTATCACTTTTTCAAAATAAATTATTGCCGCAGGATCAAACTGAGGATCACAGTAGATTTTTCATCAAAGGATAATTCTATCCTACTATTTAATTATTTGAGTTTTTAACCAGCGCGATAAGCGCTAAAATATTGTTATTTAATGGATCGTTTAAAAAAAACAGTTAAACTGTTTGGCATTGGGCTATTAATAGTTTTAGCCTCTTTTGGCATAGGCATTGGCGGAGCCGTTCCAATTACATCAAACAGAAAAAAAGAAGATACCAATACAATAAAGACCGAAATTGTAGAAGGAAAAGAGAACAAACAAGAAACTGAGGAAATAAAAGATATAAAAGAATAAAAATTTGTAACTTTAAATACATGAATACAGATCTTGTAAAATATTATAAAGACAGGGCAAAAGAATATGAGAAGATCTATTCTAAACCCGAAAGACAAGAAGAGCTAGCCGAGACCTCAAAAATTTTACAGGAAATATTTAATAATAAAGATGTATTTGAAATAGCCTGTGGTACCGGTTACTGGACAGAAAGAATGGCACTTACCGCAAAAACTATTCTTGCAACAGATATTAACCAGGCAGTTATTGAAATTGCAAGACAAAAAGAGTATTCAAAGCAAAATGTAACATTTGAACTGCTTGATATTTTTGATCACCCATCAAAGACAAAACACAAAAATATTTTTGCCGGATTTATCTGGAGCCATATAAAAAAGCAGGAACTTCCAAATTTTATTACTGCTCTTTCTTCGATGATGGAGGCTGGTGGTACAGTTGTAATAATGGATAATAATTTTGTAGAAGGCAGTAATCATCCTATAACCAAAACAGATGAATTCGGTAATACATTTCAAACCAGGAAACTCGACGACGGAACTTCCCATCTTGTGTTAAAGAATTTTCCTACTGAAAGCTATTTTAAAGAGGCGATAAAAGAGCTTTCAACAGATGTAAAATTCATTAATTTAAAATATTTCTGGATAGCTATAATTTCTAAAAAATAAATGAAATGAAAACAATAAAAGCTAAACCGGATGCGAATAAATTAAAGAATGGTTTGATAAAAGAATATTTTAAAAACGGATCTGTAGCTATAGAAGGAAAATATGGAAATGGAAAAAAAACAGGGACCTGGAAATATTATTTATTAAACGGAAATATAAAAGCCATTGGTAAATACAAAGACGGTAAAATGGTTGGGGCATGGAAATGGTACCGTGAAAACGGAGAGCTGCTGCAAACCGGGAGTTTTAAAGATGAAAAAAAACAAAGCACTTGGAAAAGATACCATCCCAATGGTAAGTTATATGATGAAGGGAAATATTTAGAGAATGAGAAAATCGGAGAATGGAAGATCTACGACAGCACAGGCAAACTCACAAAAACAAAAAAATATAAGTAATGACAAAGCAATTTTACTTTACATATATTCTTTTGCTCCTGTTTTCTTTTAGAAGTGTTTCTCAATTCACTACATCGTCTCTTATTAAAAAATTAAACGATTCACAATTTACTATTTTACATGCTCAAAAAGCTACATTTACGTTTAAAGATCAACCTGCATTAAAGCTTATTAAAAAAGGAACTTCTGCCTCAAACAAACTATTTATTGCATTAAGCGATAGTACAAAAACAATTATGGCACATCTTGTATTGTGTAATATTTATTTTAAAATAGCTACGTTCGCCGGCCCGGTAATTGTAACAGAAAACGACAAACATATTTCAAAATATTTTCTCGGCAAAAAAGACGGAGAAGGCCTGATGATCAGTGAAGCGAAAACTAATGATACATATAAAACTTATGTAATGCCGGAAGACAGGCGTATAATTATTGGGTATTGGAAAAACAAACTAAAAAAATAAATAAAAATCATAAATTAATTACCTACTTAAAAATGCAAGCCTTAAAAGAATTAGAATTTATAGATAAAATAGAAGATAGTTTTCCTTTCGAAAATTACCTTCATAGCCTTAAATTAATTGATGAAGCGATCAGCATTTCGCCTAATTCGGTATTTGCTGTAATTGATGAGATTGCCAAGATAGCCGGTGGCGATGCTGTTTCGGAAGAAACACTGATCAATCTTTTAAAACACATTGATAAAAAATTCGAACATCCTTTACGTAAATTACTTCTTGAAACAACGCAAAGTATTATTTTACAGGAAGAAATTACAATTGAAGAAACAATTGCCAATATGGAATTGGTAAGAAAACATTCTAAACAATATGCAGCTTTAAGCACTTTGTATTTTTCTACACCTGATAAAGAGGGGCAACTGGAAAAAGTCTGGAATAGTATTACCGATGAATGGAATAAGAACGATGATCTTTTTGAAGAAGAAGAAGAAGAAGAAGAAGAGAATAACGATTAAGCTACCATTTACCGCCTGAGCCGCCGCCGCCGGAACTACCGCCACCAAAACCTCCAAAACCACCACCTGAGCCGCCGCCGCCAAAACCGCCGCCGCCCCCCCAATAAGTTGAGCCACCGCTTGAAAAAGTACGGCCACTGCCACCGCCTTTTCTAAAAATAATAATAGCAATAACAATTATAATAATTATCAAACCCGGATTTACTTTTCTACCGCCTGAATTTCCGGAATAATCCTTTTCATTGATCTCGCCTTTAGCAAGCTGCATTAAAACAGTTGTTCCCTTATCTAAAGCAGTGTAATTTTCACCATTCTTTAAATAGGGGTTCATTTCATTCTCGCGGATGCGTTTGATGGCAAGGTCAGGAATTGCACCCTCAAGGCCGTATCCAGGGGCAATAAAAAGGTCGTGACTGTTTGGTTTTAAAAGAATAACTATTCCATTATTAGCGCCTTTTTTGCCTACGCCCCACTCATTAATTATTTTTGTAGCATAGCTGGCAGGATCAAAACCGTTAAGATCGTCGATGATCACAACACAAATCTGATTAGAAGTTTCTTTACTGAACTGAACCAGTTTATTTTCTAATTGTTGTGCTTCAGATGAATTTAAAAATTGAGGATACTCAGAAGATAGATTATTGTAAAGCCTTTGTGGATTTGGGCGCTCAGCAATTTGAGCGGAAAGGAAACCGAAAAGTACAATAAATATAAACCCGAAAATTTTACGCATTTTAAAATGAAATAGTATTGGTCAATTCATTTTCATCATCACTTTTTATAGGAAAGAATTTGCCAAGTTGCTCGCCACATGCAAGAATACATTTTGCCAAAGCCGGGGCTTTTCTATTTTCTCTAAAATCTTTTATTAATTCGTTAACAAGCTTTTGCCAGAACTCATTTCCTAATTTTTGATGAATTCCTTCATCCCCAACAACAGCTATCTTTTTGCTAAAAGTTGCAATATAAATTAAAACGCCATTACGCTCTTTGGTCTTGTGCATGTTTAATTTAGTAAAAACTTTCTCTGAGCGTTTGATCTCATTGCCAAAACAAAAATTCTCAATATGCAACCGTATCTCGCCTGATGTTTCCAATTCAGCTTGCGCGATAGCTTCGATCAACATGTGTTGTTCTGTCTGATCAAAAAAATTACGGGCTGTTGGCATATTAGGTTTAAGAATTTAGAATTATATATTAAAATTCTACTTTAGGTGCTTTCTCCGCACCGGCTTCAGCTTCAAAATATGGCAATGGTTGCATACTTCCTGCAATCAAGCTTCCGGGAAAGAACTGTATCTCCTTATTAAAATCACGCGCCATATCATTATATTTCATTCGCTCTGTAGCAATACGGTTTTCACAACCTTCTAAAGTGATTCTCAGATCTGCAAAAGCAGCATTGGATTTTAAATTTGGATAGTTTTCCGTTACTACTAATAAACGTGATAACGCGCTGCTTAATTCACCCTGCGCCGCTTTATATTTTTGAATAGATGCCTCATCTAAATTTTCAGGGTTAATATTTACCGCAGTAGCCTTAGCACGAGCATTTATAACACCTTCTAAAGTACTTTTTTCAAAGTTAGCTTCTCCCTTTACGGTGGCAACAATATTTGGAACAAGGTCCGCGCGACGCTGATACTGGCTTTCTACCTGCTGCCATTGCGCTTTACCATTTTCACGCAAACCTACAAAACCATTTTTTTTATTGCAGGCCCAAACACCTCCAAATACAGCAATAACTCCAAAAATTAAAACTGCAATTAATCCTTTACTCATAATGTATAATTTTTATGTAAAGATAATACTAAAACCCATTCACAAACTCCCGGTTAACATAAATTCTACTTGTTTTTCAACTTATAATAAACAGTTGGTAAAACCGGGTTTTCTTTATGTAAATTAGTGTAAAGAACCGATAGGTATGAATTTTACTTTGAAAACAGCCTCTGTATAATATGGAAAAGATAAATATAAACGATAAACTTTCTTTGTTTTCCGATCATTGGAATCCAAGAATTGTTGGAGAATTAAATGGACAACACGTAAAGCTTGTAAAATTTAAAGGTGAGTTTACCTGGCATAAACATGATGACGAAGATGAATTATTTTATGTGATTGCCGGAAAGTTTAAAATGGAATTCAGGGATAGAACAGTTGAAGTATTACCAAATGAATTTTTAATTGTACCTAAAGGAGTAGAACACAAACCTGTAGCAGAAAATGAAGTTTCGGTAATGTTGTTTGAACCCGCGGGTACTTTAAACACAGGCGATACCCGTAATGAATTTACAAAGGATAATTTATCGAAGCTTTAATAGTGTTACATGAAAAACAGGTCGCATAAAGAATCGATCAAAGAATTAAAACAAATTCCGGGTGTTGGTATTTCTATTGCAAATGATCTTTGGAATATAGGTATTACTTCTATTAATGAATTAAAGAATAAAGATCCTGAAGTTTTATACTCAACCTCAAATAAATTTGCTGGTGTTACTCAAGACCGTTGTTTATTATATGTTTTTAAATGCGCAGTGTATTACGCCGAAACTCCTTTGCAGAAAAGGGATCCCGAAAAACTAAAATGGTGGAACTGGCAGGATGCTCCAAAGCCTTTGAAAACATCTAAAAAAAGAAAGAGATAGTTTATCAACCGTTTTCGGTTCAAAAACTATCCCATCTAAAACAGAACCTTTTAATTTTAGTCACGTACAAGAAGGTAACTCTAAACCTAAACATACCCGATACCCTTATCTATTCTACTATAGCGGGGCTGGTAAAAAAAGCGTCTAAACAGTTTATCCGAACACTTATTTAAAAATTTAAAACTCTTATTAAAAATGAAAACTTACACACACTTAAACCTTATTCGTTATGAAAACAAATCTCTTCCTTCCAACATTGTTGGCGGTTATCATTCAGGTAATGGTAAACGGCCAAACACCAGGCAACCAAATTACTCAGATTAGAAAAACACTGATCAGCACCGAAAGCAAAATTGTAAATGTTACCTATACAATGAAGCCAGATGCTGTAAGCCTTAACGCTCTTCTAACACAAGCAAAAGAACTAAACCTTACCGCACAAGCATTTAAAAGTGCCGCAAAAACAAAACGCGGCGATGAGAAAAAAGAGTTAACAGTTGAAGCTCTTTTCTTTGAAAAACAATTTGTGATCAAACAAATTGAGATCTCAGAATTATTGGCAAAAGAAACATATCAAAAATTATATCAAAACCGAAACTACATTAACGTGTTGTTGAAGATCATTAAAAATGATGAAACAACGACTGCATTAGCGCTTAACTTAAATTCTGAAGCAGAAAAATGTATTCGAATGGCTAAAGAAATGAGGGAAGAAGCATACGCACAAGCAAATATTGTTTCTAAGCTTGGCAATCTTTCTAATGCAGAAGATGAAGAAGTGCTGGCGTTAAATAAACAACAACTTGTTTTTGACATTATTGAAAGAGTTAATCCAAAAGTAACTGTACGTTAATAAAAAATTTAACCACATAGACACATAGATCTTTTCTAAATCTTGATAGTAAAAGAAAACATAGCATTTGTTTCATCTTAGATGAAACAAATGCTATGTAATCTGATCCTTTAAAAACCTTATTTAGTTATTCTATGTTTCTATGTGGTTTAAAGTATATGCTTTGAGCTCTTGTTTCTTTTAGCTAGATTTAGGCATCTAAAACTAAACTATGAAAAAAACAATGAGATCATTTTTAGCCGTTGCAGCTTTTACGCTGGTATCATCGGTAGCATGTGCACAGTATAAAATGGATAGCGATGGAAAAACACTTCGTAATTCCAGCAATTCATCTGTAGCACATATTGATAGTGATGGCAAAACCATTCGTAATTCAAGCAACAGCTCTGTGGGTCATGTTGACAGTGATGGAAAGACCATTCGTAATTCAAGCAATTCTTCAGTATTAAAAGTGGATGGAAATGATATCCGTAACTCAAGCAACAGTACTATTGCTAAAATGAGTGATGTAACCAGCGCTATACAAGGCGCAAAACCAGAAGCAGTTTATGTTGCACTGTGGTGGTTTATTGTAAAAGGAAATAATTAATTATAAATCTTTAACCACAGATTTCGCAGTTATCACAGATTTTTTATTTCTATATTTAAATTGATCTGTGTAAATCGTGAAATCTGTGGCTTTTTATTGGAGGAATGAAAAATTAGAATTTTCTCTTCTTAGCGTATCCTTCTCTTAAACGTCTTATTTTCTCCTGGCTGCGTTTACCTCCCAATTGTTCTTTTTTATTCTTTGCTTTCTTTTCATGAAAAGCACCACCACCTGTAACTTCTACTTTTTTATTTTTCGCTAAATTTTTATCACGCGTAACAGGCATTTCATCTTTTGTCAATTCAGGGTCTATCTCTACATCTTTTGACATTTTAAGAACCGGGATCTTTTTATTCATTAAATTCTCTATTGCCACCTGCAAAGGTTTTTCAGCCTCTGTTACAAAGCTCATTGCTATACCCGCTTTATCCGCCCTACCCGTTCTTCCTATCCTGTGAATATAAGCACCGGGTTCTTTAGGAATATCAAAATTAATAACATGTGTTACATCTGCAAGATCAAGTCCACGCGCAATAATATCTGTAGCTATCAATAAACGATGAACGCCTTCATTAAAATATTTTACTGACGAAAAACGTTGTGGCTGTGATTTATTAGAATGAATAATACCCGTCTCTGTTGGAAATTCTTCTTCAAGTGTTTCGTAAATATCATCTGCAATTTTTTTATTTTTTACAAATAATAAAACTTTAGTAAAACCTTTTTCATGTTGAAGCATCCACTTTAATAAGTTTATCTTGGTATAAAAATTCGGAACAGAATAAACGTATTGCACAATTTTTTCTAAAGGTGTTCCTCTCGAAATAAGTTCAATATATTCAGGCTTATTAAAATATTTTGAGATCATTAATTCCACATCTTCATTTAATGTTGCAGAAAATAAAATATTTTGTCTTTTTGGTGGTAGTGAATCCAGGATCTGTGTAAGTTGTGCCCTAAAACCGAGATTCAACATCTCATCCACTTCGTCTATCACTAATTTTTTTACAGAACTTAATTGTAAAGTGCGACTTAAAGTGAGATCAATAAATCTTCCGGGAGTAGCTACCAAAATATCCAAACCATCATACACTTTTTGCTTTTGTGTATTAATATTGGAAGCGCCATAGATCCCAAAAGACCTAACGCTCATAAATTTTGTAAGTTTTTGTATTTCGCCCACAACCTGCTCAACCAATTCACGTGTTGGTACAAGTATAATTACACGCGGTTGACGTTGGTCAGAAAACGTTAATTGTTTTAAAACCGGCAATAAATAAGCAAAGGTTTTTCCGGTACCTGTTTGTGCAATACCAACTGCATCTGTTCCTGAACAAATAACAGGAAATGCTTTTTCCTGTATAGGTGTTGGGTTTTTAAACCCAATATCATCAATGGCGCGTAAAAGTTGTTTGGAAAGATTAAGATCGCTAAAAGAGCTCATTTGTGTTTATTTCCACAAAGATACTTTAATTAATTTAATGGTTTACTTTTCAGTCATTCCGTCGGCTATCCAGCGTTTAAAAAGGTCTAATTCAGCGGCAGTTAAAGTTTCGTCCGGCGGCATATTTTTTATTTCAAGCACATGGGTTTTGATCTCGCCTTTTGCACCAAAATATTTAAGGTTATCGTAGATCTTAAAGTTCATTCTTCTACGGCTTTCATCATGACAGCCACTGGTATTACAGCTTTTAGCCAATAACGGTTTTAAGGTTTCATACGATACAATACCAACCGGGGCTTTTGGCTCTTCAACTACAACCGGTATAGGAGTTGTTGTGGTTTTGATTTCTTTTTTGGTTTTGCAGGCAATAATAATAAATACTGCTACAAAAGAGAATATAATAATGTGTTTTGAATACTTCATAGGATAATTTTTTACGCTCGTGAAGTAACAAATTTATTGACAAATAAATAAATCGCTTTTATTAACATGGTTCCTAAACTGTCTTATTTTTATTTTTTTAACTTTACTTTATCCAATGGACAGAAAAGGCTTTTTAAAATTGTTGGCATTATTTCCTTTATCCGGCGCGGCTATGAAATTAAATGAATTAAATAAATTAACCGAAACTTTCGGTTCAACTGTACTAATGCCTGCGCTTTTTATAGGGCATGGCAATCCAATGAATGCTTTGAACGACAATGAGTTTGTTACCGGATGGAAAACGGTTGCAAAGAACTTGCCGAAACCAAAAGCTATCTTATGTATCTCAGCACATTGGGAAACTAATGGCACATTTGTAACTGCGATGAAAATGCCAAGGACCATTCATGATTTTGGAGGGTTTCCAAAAGAATTATTTGAAACAATTTATCCTGCACCGGGCACACCGGAATTTGCATTAGAAACAAAAAACACAATTAAAAAAACGGTTGTTGCTTTGGATGAAAAATGGGGGCTTGACCATGGTACCTGGAGTATTTTAAAACCCATGTTCCCTAATGCAGATGTTCCTGTATTTCAGTTAAGCTTAGATTATAATCAAGCACCACAATACCATTACGAACTCGCAAAAGAATTAGCATCGCTTCGCAAAAAAGGAGTTTTAATTATTGGCAGTGGTAATATGGTACATAATTTAGGAATGGTGAAAGCCACATCAATGACCGATCTTGATAAAGAATATGGTTTTGATTGGGCTATAGAAATGAACACCATCTTTAAAAACAAAATCACTGCAAAGGATCATAAAGCATTGATCAATTATGAAGGATTAAGTAAATCTGCAAAATTAGCGGTCCCAACACGCGAACATTATTTGCCTTTACTTTACACTTTAGCTTTACAGGAAAAAAATGAAACACCAAAATTCTTTAATGATAAAGTTATTGCCGGCTCATTAACCATGACCTCTGTTTTATTGTCCTCCTCTTGAGGTTTTGCGAAGCAAAATGAAGTTCAGAAAACAACGAGGAGGATATCTACTTTAATTTTTTCTTTTTTTTTGTTAAAACTTCTTCTACTTTACCCTCTGTGTCACCAAGGTTCCTACCCCATTTAGCTATACTTTCAACAACAGGCAATAATGTTTTTCCAAATGCTGTTAATGAATATTCTACACGCAAAGGTACTTCTGCAAAAACTTCACGCTTAATAATTCCATCTTCTTCTAAGCTTTTTAATTGAAGGCTCAGCATTTTTTCTGTAATATCAGGTATCTGTTTTCTTAACTCACCAAAGCGCATGGTTTTATTGCGCAGATACCACAGCACAACTGTTTTCCATTTACCACCAATAAAACTCATGGTAACATCCATAGCGCAGTGAAATGTATTGCCGCGCAGTTTAAAAACATATTCTTTACCTTTTATGATCATTTGCTAATTTTTTGTAAAATTATACTACTGTCAAATTTGACAGTTATTGCAAAGGTAAATAAGTATACATATGTTTGCAACTATAATTTTGATAGTTAACAATTTAAAAAACTCAATAACATGAAAAAAATAGCAATACTTGGATCAGGAACTGTTGGACAAACATTTGCCACACGCTTAAACGCCCTGGGTTATGAAGTAATGATCGGCACAAGAAATTTACAGGAGAAATTAGCAGCTCCGGGAAAAGACGGTGCTAAAAATGGGTTTGCACAATGGCACGAAAAGAACGGTACTATTAAAGCCGGTACGTTTGAAGAAGCTGCAGCTTTTGGTGAAATGATCTTAAATGTTTCACAAGGCGCAAACTCAATAGCAGTTTTAAACCTGGCTAAAGCAAAAAATTTAGAGGGAAAGATACTTGTGGATATTTCTAATCCATTGGATTTTAGTAAAGGCATGCCTCCGGGATTAGTACCTGAGCTAAGTAATTTTAATTCCTTAGGTGAAGAAATCCAAAAAACATTTTCAAATGCAAAAGTGGTTAAAACATTAAATACTATGTGGTGCGGTATTATGGTTGATCCTTCTATTATAAAAGGAGATCACATAAATTATATTTGCGGTAATGATGAGGCTGCAAAAACTACGGTTAAAGAATTCTTAAATACATTAGGCTGGAAAGATCAGAACATTCTTGATCTTGGTGATCTAAGCTCAGCAAGAGGCACAGAAGCTGTTTTACCGGTATGGTTAAGAATTTACGGTGCTAAGAAAATGGGCGCGTTTAATTTTAATATTGTGAGTTGAAGCTTAATCGAGTCGTTAAAAATTTACCACATAGACACATAGTTTTTTTGAATAAATAAAATTAGTTTACATAGAAGCCTGCGGCTTTAAACATAAACCTTAGAAATATAATTGCTCTAGGAGAATACCTAATTTACATTCAGAAAAAGCGAAAAAAACGTATATTTATAATTGAATGCTAGAAATTTAATAGTTTCGAATACATCTGCCGCAACCAATTAAAAAAATTAAAAATGAGTACTGACACAGAAGAACAAAATCTTAGAAAAGGATTTCGCATAGCGTTAATATTAATTATTGGTTCGGTTGTGACGTATGGATGTTATATGTTTAACCATTCTGCATCTTGGCAAACTAAAGGTCAATTTGGAGATATGTTTGGTGTTTTAAATGCTATTTTTTCTGGTTTAGCATTCGCAGTACTAATTTATACCGCATTAATGCAGCGAATTGAATTAAAATTGCAAAGAGAAGAATTAAAATTACAACGTGATGAAATGACACTAAATAGAGTTGAGCTTAAAAGACAAGCGGACGCTCAACAGTCAACAGAAATTATCATGAAAACACAATTGGCTGAGTCTACGTTTTTTAATTTGATGAAGAATTACAGGGATAGCATTTATCCAGAATTATCCGAAAAGTTTATGAAACAGATATTAACACTAAAGACTGGTTTGCAAAACTATAATTCTGCAGTAAATGTGGATATTCCAGAATTCAAAAACTTCACCTTATGTCAGTCAACCCCTTTTGCAATTTATAAATTTTTACCTATTGTTAAGCAAGTAGGAGAAAATCTAATACATATTGCAAATTTTATACATGCGAATTTAAAAGTCGAAGAAAATAATAGGAAAAATAGTATTGAAACATTAGAAACTTTCTATCATACGTCTTTTTATTATAGTTTGAGTGCAGATGAACAATTTTTAATTGGCTTTATATGTGCAAACAGTTTTGATCCAAGGACAACTGATTTTTTATTCAATTATACCCGTGAATATAGAAATGCCAAAACTTATGTTAATGAAGAAGAAAGCGGCTATTTCCCACCAATTGATCTTGAATATTTTCGTGAGCCTCGAACAATCTACATTAAATCTCCTAGTTCGTTAACAACACAAGAAATAAATGAAATTGCCCTTAAAACAACACTTTCACTAAAATATCCCTCTTCTGTTAAATTCAAAGGAATTATTTATTATAAAAAATATCAAGAAAACGCAAGAGACCCAGAAACGGAAAAGATGATTCGTAACTTAGTATATAAACCGACATCAAGTGAATTTGATTTATACGCAATATTTAATGAACAACTATTTCCAATTTTTACAACCAATTGTAGCGTAGTTTCTGTTAAACTTGGCTTTAATTTTGAATATAAGGAACAAGAATTTATTGTTTATGCTGAAATGCTTAGAGTGGGGCTTGATTTGAAAAAGGCAATTGAAAACAAAGGGTTTGAACTAATATTTGATTTTTAATTAATCTTATCCATTGTCTTGTAATTTTTATCGGACTGAATTTTCCGTGTTTATATTCAATAAACCATTAACAAAAAAGTCCCGGCAAAACCGAGACTTTTTATTTGATCAAAAATGAAAACAAGCAGCGTTATCTCTCCTTAACCTTCTTACCTTTCTTCTTTTTGAACTTTTTTTCTTTTTGAAATTAAAAAAACTATGTACCCATTTTCCCGAACGAAATTTTTTAGTTTTTGCTTTGCTATTTGACTTCAGATCACTACCAGCAACAAAAGAATTATGGAAATTATTTTTATCATTATCAGGAGTTATTTTTATTTCCTTTCCTAACGACTTCCTGTATTCTTCATCTGCCAGCTTTTGGTATTTATGACAAGGGCAATTTGGATTTCTTGGATCTTTAATGTCATATTCACTCTTTAAAGAATCTTCTTTTAATTCACATACATTTGCAAAAGAAAATTGGTAAATGAATAGACTAAATATTAAACTTATTTTTTTCATATTTATTAATTACACTATTTGTAAAGAGTCATTGCATTTTTACCACTAAGACACTAAGAACACAAAGTATCACTAAGATTTTTTAGTAATAAACCCTAAGTATGCAAATTCTTAGTGTTTCTGAGTGACCTAAGTGTTTTAGTGGTAATTTATTAACTAGTGGGTTTTTTAATTATAATCTTTTCTGTAGAGCTCCATGTCTTAAATTCATTGGTATAGTACAGGTAAGCTGATGAAGCAGGTGCGTCATACTCACCAGGCATTTCTGCTTTAAGATCTAAATTTATTTCTTTAACTGAAGATGGCGCCATACCTCTATAATATATCGCAATATTATTACCTGAGATCTCGTAATAATCAAACACATGTTTTTCCTGCATTTCTTTTAATTGCCATGGCTGCGCGCTAAATCCGGCAGGAATACCAATTAATACCATAGTGCTGGGAATACCTTCATTCTTTTTATTAGTAACTGTTGCCGACAAACGAACCGTCTCACCAACATTTACTGATTTTTCAGCCAATTTAGTTTTAAGATCTACAGCACATTCTTTATTGCTGTTTGGTAAAGAAGTGTTCCAGCTAACAGCAACCGAATAAGGTAAAGGCGTTTTTACACCAATGTATTTTACTTTAACAGAGTGTTTGCCTTCACCGTTCACAAATTTTTCGAGGCTGTCAATTACAATACCACCTTTATCTCCGGCTTTATAAGACCTTGTTCCCACTTTTTTATTATCAACATATAATTCAATGGTTCCATCTTCAGTTGTTTTTTTACTGAATTTAGCAAACTCTGTTAAAGCTTTTAAAGCTAATACGGTGCCTTGAGTCGTACTAAATACGCCGTATCCGCTACGTGCGCTTACCAGGAATTGAACAGCATCATTTAATTCTTTAGTATTTTTATTTGATTTAAGAATTGCCATAATAGCCATTGCAGTTGTTTCAACAGTTAATGATTGACCTTGCGAATACGTGATAGAATGTGTTGAACCTGTCCAACTGCCATTTTTATCCTGTAAAGCTACAAGTGCTGTCATTAACTCATCACCTTTTTTTGTATCCTTAAATGAATAAGCGGCATTGGCCATCATAGCAACTAAATAAGCATCTTTTGTTTCTAACGCCTTCTTGCATGACGCAGCAAATTCTGTTTTTACATCTGAGTATCCTGCTTCGGCAACAGCATAAACAATATATGCGTTCATTACATCTTCGCTAATTCTTCCAAAATCGTGATATGCCTGTGTATTACGTGAAAAACCACCTTTACCATCTTTATGGTTCATGATCCACTCAGCAGTACGATCGATCATTTTTTGATCCACATCGCCACCGGCTTTTTTCATATCCACAAATTCCATTAATCCAAAAGCTGTAAGTCCTTCGTGGCCGGGCGATGCGCCGAACCATTCGTACCCTTTTTCTTTTGTTTCGAAAGTAACAAGGCGTTTGTAACCTCTGTCTAAAAGTGTTCCTGCGTAAGCCAGTGTTTTATCATCTTTGCTTTCAGTGGCTTTTAAATAGTCTAACACCATTGCATTTGGATATGCGCTCATAGAGGTTTGCTCGAAACATCCACCCGGTTCACGAAGAATTCCTTCAACACCTTTCATAAGATCCGATACAACATTTGGATAGGCTGTAAATATTGCTTTTGTTGAACCGTTAATTACTTTATTCATTACGAACGAGAATTCTTTTTCTACATCTTGTCCGGAGAAAGAAGTTGTAACGGGAAAACCTTTTGGTGCAATTTTTATTTTTTGAGTGAAGGCATCGCCTAAACCGCAGGCTTTAAATCCAATTGTAAATTCACCGTAACCAATTTTATCCAGCACTTTATAATCTAAATAAATTGTTTTTGCCTGGCCCGGCATAATTGTTTGAATAGAAGGTGTTATAACAACAGCTTGCAAAGCGTTAGGCGCACTGATGGCAAGCAATCCACCTAATGGTTTATCTGTGTTATTTTTTAAGGTTAAAGGAATAGAAACGATATCTTCTGTTGCTACTTCAACCGGAATTTTTGTTGTCATTGAAAAAGGTAATTGTGAGAAAAAATTCTTTTCTGCTCTGCCTAATGTTCCGTCCGTGCCAATTCCTTCGATGGTTGTGCGGAAAGAAGTAATATTGTCCGACGTATAAAATTCGATTGTTCTTTTTCCGGAATAACCAACTTCAACATTCGGATTCCAGTAAATTGTATTTCTAAAATCAGTTCTTGTTTCTACGTTTTCATCATTTTTATAAACCGGGGAAGCAAATTGACGGGCACGGTAATATTTTACAAGATTCGCATCGCCATTAATATTATTATTGCTTAAAACGCGCCCGGCCTGTCCAAATTTATTCGCACGTCTATCCTCCACTTCTGAGGCAGCGATCTTTTCTACTTCCTGCTCAAGGCTTTTAAAATTAGCCTCACCTGCAATCTCTTTTTTATCTTCGGCTACTTTTGCATCGTTCTTAATTGCAACTTCTTTCGATTTTCCTTTCGCTACATTTACTTTTTTCAGGTTATCTAAAACAACCGGCCCGGCCATATTATTAGCAGGCACTGCCATCGCATTTCCAACACCTTCGTTGGCAGCAAAATCATCCATATCATTTGGAACCATTCCTCCTTTTTTAGAGCGTGATCCAGAGCTTGATTTTGTAGTTTTAGGATAACTGTTGTAATAATTATTTGGATATAGATACACGGTCATATCCTGGTTGTAATTTTGGATATATTGTGCCTGGTCACCATAACCGGGTGCTTTAAAAGTTACTGTTTGTGCGCTAGACAGATCAATGTTCTTTACAAAGAATTTGCCTTCCCAGTCTCCGGGAAATTCTAAACCACCATTAATTTTTACAGCAGCATTCGGAATTATTTTTCCTGTGTAAGCGTCTAAAACTTTTCCTGAAATAATTGCTTTTTCTTCTTTATAATTGGCAACAGGAGTTTCGTTTCCAATCAATTTTTCCCAGGTAAAGCGTCTCCAGCCTGATGTCATTAAAAGATAATCCAAAGCCTTATCTGCTTTCTTTTCTTTTTCATCAAAATAAAACGCAGGTTCTTCTACTTTATCTTTAATATCCTGTTGCAATAAAAATTGCGATAACATATTTCCCGATTTATCATCGGCAAATGAAAGTAATTGATCATTTACAACAGCCATTGAAAGGTTTGCCGGCATTGGTAAGCCGCGTTCATCCTTTACAAAAAGCGTCATTTTTACTTTTTCTCTTGGCAAATATTTTTCTTTATCGGTTTCTACCGAAATATTTAAATGCTTGTCTTTGTTCACAAATACTAATCTTTCAGCACGCGGGATTGAATGCGAATCGAATAACGTTATTTGTGAAACACCGATAGGAAAACTGGTAGTTGGAAATGTGATTTTATTATTTCCTTTTTTTGCATTTATAACAGTAGTGTAAAACGATTTACCACGCACCTGCGCTATCAAGGATAACTCTTCCGGTTCGGTTGAATTAACATTAACTGTTAGCTCTTCATCTTTTGAATTATCAATAGTAAAAGCATAACCACGTTTTAATGCCTCAGGTAATTTAAAAGTTTCTTTAATACCTTCAGGTTTTGTAATTTTTACAGTATACTTTTCTGAAGCAACAGGGTTTAATTTAAAAGCACCCATGCCCTGGTGAAAACTAGTAAAGGTGGTGATCGTAGTACCTTTTTCATCCAACACTATACCTTCAATATCAGCAGGCTTACCAAACTCGTTCAAAGCACGAAAAGCAATGTTGTTATCAAAACCGCAAAGCAGATCACCACCTTCTGGGAAAAGTGTAAAATCAATGTCGTTTAATATAATAGGAATTGAACGAGAAACACTTTCGGTGCTTCCATTATAATCGATCATTACATTTAATAAACCATCACTGGTCTCTAACTTTGCAGGTAAATTAAATTTAATGTATTTGATCCCTTCCTCATCTGTTACTTCAGCTTTTTCAATTATTTTCTTCCCATCAAGATTTGCAACAAATTTTATTTTATAATCCGCTAAAGGTTTATTTTCATTTGTATTTAATTCTAATTTGGCAATTACCTGGTCACCCGCACCAAATGCTTTTTTCTCAAAATTTAATTTCATTTTTAAATTCGGAAGGATCACATCCTGCACTTGCAGATCGCGCTCAAATGAATTTTCTTCCCCATCATTTTTCATCCAATTGGTATAGGCGCGAATTTTATATAATCCACCTAAAGCTCCATTATCTAAAGAAAAATCACCGGCAGCTTTTCCATTTTTTGAAATAAGCGTGATCTTTTTTTCTATACCACCTTTAGGGTTTATTAATTCTACATGAACAATATCACTTTTATGTGAAGCTTTTAATGTTTGCCCATCACGTACATAAGCACTAAACCAAATACTCTCACCCGGTTCATAAAAAGGCTTATCAAAATGCAGGTACACTCGTTCTTCAGGAAGAGCCTCGCTGTATTTCGTTAATTTCTTTTTTATCATGGCAATAACTTCGTTATCCATGGCCAGCTTATAAACACTGCTAGGTGTAACCCAGGCTGCCAGCGATAAAGTAAGCAAGCCTATTGCTGTGTAGCGGGTTGTTTTGGATGTAAATGATCTTAAATTCATGGCGAAATATAATTTAGTTGTTAGTTTTTCTATTTAGATGCAGTGTTTTAAAATATTCCACAAAAAATAGTGAAGAAATTTAAAAACGCCTTATTTTCAGGCAATGCAAGCGCTTTCAAATGACCCCACCTCACAGCTTTTTAATTTTAAATTAAAGTGCATCAGATATATTATTATATTAGAAGCTATTAAAACGCCATCGGACCTAAAATGACCTTGTTAAGCGAACATAAAAAAGTAATCACTTCCAATTTTGAGGTAACCTTATTAGAAGACGGTATTGTAGAAAATTATATTAGGTCGGGAATTGTTGTTGAGGCGGAAGATCTTGAAGAGTTAAAAAAAATAAGTTCAGAGGTTGTTGGTAACAAACCTTATGTGATCTTAGTTACTTCGGGTGAGCTGGCCTCGGTCAGTAAAGAAGCCAGGGAACTTTCTGCAAGTAAAACCTTTATTACAAACGCACTTGCAAAAGCCATTGTTGTTGATTCTATTGCAAAAAAGATCATTGGCAATTTTTATCTTAAAGTAAATAAACCTTACTTACAGACACGACTTTTTTCTGATAGAGAAAAGGCCATACTTTGGCTAAGAACTTTTGTTTAGACAGAATTTCTTAACCTTGGAATTTCACTTACAATTATTACCTTTCGAAACCATTTAAGATCAGAATGGTTTATATGTCTGCCACTACTAGCAAAATAAGCACAACAAAATTTGATGTAACATTATTGGAAGATGGTATTGTAGAAAATTTTATTAAATCAGGTGCTGTAATGGAGATAGAAGATGTAACAGCTTTGAAAAAACATAATTTCGCTACGGCAGAAAATAAGCCTTATGTTATTTTAGTTGTTCCCGGGGAGTTAGTTTCCTTTACTTCAGAGGCAAGAGAGTTGGCCGCAAGTAAAGATTTTATTGAAGCGGCAATGGCAAAAGCACTTCTTATCAATTCTATAGGAAATAAAATAATGGGAAATTTTTATCTTAATGTAAATAAGCCTTATATAAAAACAAAAATATTTTCTGACCGTGAAAAGGCCCTTCTATGGCTTAGAAGTTTTCTTAAATAAGTATCATGAGCTTTTATGAACTCAGTAAACCTGAACGTGTAGCTGTAGTAGCAAAAATTAAAGCTGATCTCCTAACGGATATACAGCAGGAAAAAGAAATTTATTTTATCAAGTATTTTTCTGATGATGATACTTACATTCGTAAGTCAGCTTATTTAAATATTGGGCGGATCTATTTTGAACATCTACCACTTCAAAAAAAAATAATATCTCTTTTTAAAAAATTACAAAGCGAGACTGATTTTAAAATACGTCAAACTGTTATTAATGCGGCGGGTGAAATTGGCATTAAAGAATTTGAACCTGTTGAACATTTTTTTGATACAGGTTTATTTGATCATCATCACTCTCCACGCAATGCCGTAATTGGATCTATTAAAAAAATGGGTGAAAAGAATCCAAAGCCGGTTTTAAAATGGGCAAAAAAATATTTACATCATCCCGATAAAGAAATAAGAAGAGAGATATGCCATGGGATTGAACTAAGAGGCAGAACACACCCACAGGATATTTTACCATTATTAAAAGAACTACAATTTGACACTACCGCACGCGTAAAAAACACACTGGTGCATGTGATCGGACAAATAGCTTATAAAAAAGGCTGTTTAGAAACAGTGATCACTGATCTTAACACCTGGAAAAATAAAGAAGTGGTATTAAAAGCCATTGATGAGATAATTGATGTGCATTACCGTTATAGAAATTTTTCTATCCTAACACAAAAACAGGCCACTGCTTATATAGAAAAGCACTTTAAGGCGTAATATTGTTTTCGCATAAACAGCTTCCTAATCTGTATATTTGCATTTAGCAAAATGAAACTAACAAAACTATTTACCGGTTTTTTTGAAAGTGAAAAGGCCGGTGGCCTTATTCTTATATTTTGCACCATCATTTCTTTACTACTTGCTAATTCAACTTTTCAAAACAGCTACATACACCTATGGCATTTTAATTTAGCCGGCCTAAGTATTGAGCATTGGATAAACGATGCCTTAATGGCAATTTTCTTTTCTGCTCATTGGTTTAGAGTTGGAACGTGAGATCTATCATGGCGAACTTTCTGATCTAAGGTCTGCTTCACTCCCTATCTTTTCGGCCTTAGGCGGCATGCTTGTGCCGGCGGGCATTTTTTTGCTATTTAATTTTACCGGAAATACGCGCGGTGCCGGAATACCCATGGCTACCGATATTGCATTCGCAGTTGGCGCTATCTCTCTTTTAGGGAATAAAGTACCAACAGCATTAAAGGTCTTTTTAATGGCCTTGGCTATTATTGATGATCTTGGTGCAATAATTGTAATTGCTGTTTTTTATACTTCAACCATTTCTTTTGTAAACTTATTTATTGCGTTAGGAATTTTTGGATCCTTATTAATATTAAACCGTCTTAAAATTCATAATCTTATTCCTTACTTAATTGGCGGTGTTGCTATGTGGTACTTTATGCATCACTCTGGTGTCCACGCAACTATTACCGGGGTTTTACTTGCTTTTGCAATTCCATTTGGGAACGGAAATGAAAGTTCTTCTTCTTACCGTTTACAACATTTTTTACATAAACCTGTTGCCTTTTTTATTCTTCCGTTATTTGCTTTTGCAAATACATGTATCAGTATTGATAGTAATTGGTATCAAAACCTTGCACAACCCGGAAGCCTTGGTGTTATGGCAGGCCTCGTTATTGGCAAACCACTGGGAATTTGTTTGTTTGCTTTAATTGCCATTGCTTTTAAAATTTCGTCATTAGGAGAACTTAAATGGAAACATATTATTGGTGCAGGCATGCTTGCAGGAATTGGTTTTACCATGTCGATCTTTATTACGTTGTTGGCTTACGATCAATCATCAGAAATTAATCAATCAAAGATCGCTATTCTTATTTCTTCTTTAATTGCAGGTGTTATAGGCTTTACATGGCTAAACTTTGTTTCAAAAAAAGAAACAACAGGTGAGCCTGAAAATTTATAAGGCCTGCACAATAATACATTCTGCAGCTTTTGGACTAATATTCACATCCTTTTTTTGGCAAATTAAAATAATAGAATTATCAAATTCTTCAATTGTTTTAATAGTAATTGTTGCGCCAATGATCAACTGATGTTTATCAAGGTATTTTAAAAAGGCAGTAGAGTGATCGATAACACCCATTACTTTATAATTACCTTTTGGTTTAGTTTCCGATAATTTTATAAAATTACTTTTCAGGATCTTCCCCTTAGCATCCGGAATTGGATCACCATGCGGGTCGTAAACGGGATTTCCTAAAATTTCGGCCAGCTTATTAATTAATTTATCGTTTTGAACGTGCTCTAACTCTTCCGCAATTACATGCACCTCATCCCATCCAAAACCCAATTCTTTTACAAGATATGTTTCCCAGATCCTGTGCCTTCTTACTATACCAAGTGCCAATTTTGACCCCGCAGTTGTTAAGCGTGTACCATAAGATTTTTCATAAATAACATATTTTAGTTCATGTAGCTTACGCAATGCCTCAGTAACAGAGGCCGGATTAATGCTCAGCTTATCGGCTAATTGCTGATTTGTAACCACCAAAGTGTTATCTGACGACAGGTTATAGATCGTTTTAAGATAATTTTCTACTGTTTCTGTTCTCATAAATTAACTTTTAGGTATACCAAAATTAATAATTAATAGCAATTAAAAAAAATGCAACTTTGTATTAAATTTTGATCTCATGAATAAAGTATTTTTTTTGACCATTATATGTATTGCCTTTTTAGGTTTGGTTTTTTCCTGCAAAAAGAAGGATAAAAAAGATGACCTCAACAACCTTGATTGTTCTGCTATTAGTTCGGGATATGCTTCAAATATAAAACCAATAATAGATGGCAATTGCCTTTCTTCGGGCTGCCACAATGCAGGATCGGCCAATGGCGATTTTACTACATATGCCGGACTAAAAGCTAAAGTGGATAATGGTTCGGTTGATAACAGAGTGATCCAACAAAAAACAATGCCACTTTCAGGTTCTCTTGCTATGGATGATCTTAAAAAAATAAAATGCTGGCTTAATTCCGGCGCTCCTAATAATTAAAAAAATGAAAAAAATCAGTTTTGGCATCTTATTAGGTTTAATTATTTGTATAAGTGCCTGTAAAAAATTATTACCCTCTGCGCCTAAAGATGAAGCCGTTTTAGCAGGCACAATTCCGGGCTTAAGCCCTGAACAGGAAAAAGAACATCTTATCGGCGATGCAAATTTTGCAAGGATCTTTACAAAAGAAGATGGCTTAGGCCCGATCTTTATTCAAAATTCATGTTCAGGTTGTCATGTGGCAAATGGTAAAGGTCATCCTTCTACAGAGCTTACGCGCTATGCAAATGTTAACGGCTCTGTAATTGATTATTTATTAAATAAAGGCGGCCCTCAATTACAGCATCGCGCTGTGCCGGGTTACTTACCTGAAAATTTACCTAACGAAGCAAATGTTTTTAGTAAGCGTTTAGCGCCTGCTGTTATGGGCTTAGGTTATATTGCAGCATTAGACGATCAATCCATTTTAAATAATGCGGATCCAAATGATCTTAACAGTGATGGTATTTCCGGCAGGGTCAATTACGTTAGCCCTACTTCTTTTTTTAGCCCTCAAGCCATTCATATTCCAAATAACGGATACTACATTGGACGTTTTGGAAAAAAAGCAGAAAAGGTTACTATCCAAGACCAGGTTGTATTTGCTTTAAAGCAGGATATTGGAATTACTTCTGATTTTGACACACAGGATCTTTACAACTATCAATTAGGTGTAAATACAGGTAATAATGTTACTGATCCGGAAGTATCGTCTGGTTTTGTTTACGGTTTAGTATTTTACATGCGCACGCTAAAAGCGCCATCAAGAAGAAATGCCGATAATACAGATGTACTTGCAGGAGAAAAATTATTTACTCAAATTGGTTGCGCCAGTTGTCATATACCAACATTTACAACAGCCGAATCAGATATTTCTGCGCTAAGCAATAAAACATTTCATCCCTATTCCGATTTTCTTTTGCATGATATGGGCCCTTTACTGGACGATAATTATCCTGAAGGAAGCGCTAATGGTTTTGAGTGGCGAACACCGCCTTTATGGGGAATTGGTTTGGCAAAAGATTCGCAGGGAGGGCAGATGTTTTTATTACATGATGGCAGAGCAACTACATTTGAGCAGGTAATTTCGTTTCATGGTGGCGAAGCGGCCAGCAGAAGAACGTCTTTTAATGCTTTATCACAAACTGAAAAAGATCAGATCATTAAATTTTTAGAAAGCCTGTAATGGATAGAAAAGAATTTTTAAAAGTTTGCGGCGGCTCTTGTTTAGGGCTTATGGGCATTTCTTTATTAAATCAATCCTGCACAGGAACACATTATGTGCAGAGTGTTGCTGATAAGAATCAGTTACCGGTTCCTAAAACAGAATTTACAGAGATCAAAAAAAATAAAACTGAATTTAGAAAATATATTGTTGTTAAAAGCGATAAGATCGAACAGCCAATTATTGTTTACCGTAAAGCTGACAACAGTTATGAAGCTTTATTATTACGTTGCACACACCAGGGCATTGAGCTGAACGTGAACGGTGACATCTTAACCTGTTCTGCACATGGCAGCGAGTTTAGTAATAAAGGTGAAGTTATACAAGGGCCAGCGGACCAAAAACTAAAAAGCTTTGTGGTAACAAACGATGAAAAAAATATTTACATACAATTAGTTTAAAATGAAAAAAATATTACCAGTTATTTTATTTTTATTGAGCCTGCCATTTGTTTCGCAAACGGATTCATCTTTTATTAAACGCACACAGGCAGATACCAGCAAATTAAAAATGAATATGGATGCGGTATACAACCGTCCGTTCTTAACAATGGGTAAATTTCCGGTAGCTATTGGTGGTTATGTAGAAACCAACAGTTCATATTTTGGAACCGATGGTGTAACGGAGGGATTATCATTTCAAATTCCACGACTTACTCTTTTTATTTCATCTTCTATTAAAAAGAGAATTAAATTTTTAACAGAAATAGAATTTGAAGAAGGCGGAAAAGAAATTGGAATTGAATTTGCATCGATGGATATTGAGCTGCATCCTTTATTAAATTTACGCGGTGGTGTTATTATGAATCCAATTGGTGCTTTTAATCAAAATCACGATGGGCCGAAATGGGAATTTATTGATCGTCCTTTTTCTGCAACCACAATTATTCCTTCTACATGGAGCAATGTTGGTTTTGGCTTATTTGGAAAGTATGCGAAAAATAACTTTGTATGGGCATATGAAGCTTACTTAACAAATGGCTTTGATGATAAAATAATTTCGAACACACAAGGTCGCACCTGGCTGCCTGCAAGTAAACAAAACCCCGAACGTTTTGAAGAAAGTTTTAATGGGGTGCCACTAGTAACAACAAAAACAGCAATAAGACACAGGAAGGTCGGAGAAATTGGTATATCATGGATGGGTGGCGTTTATAATAAATTTCAGGAAGAGGGAATAACAATTGATAAGCAGCGCAGGATTGATCTTTACGCTATTGATCTTAATAGTACAATTTCAAAAACAAGAACCTATATAAATGGCGAATGGGTTGTAGCAATGGTTGATGTTCCAAAAACATATTCGCAATCATATGGAAATAAATTGCAGGGAGGATTTTTGGATATTGTACAACCTGTTTTACGAAGAAAAATTTTAGGCTGGGAAAACAGTACTTTAAATATTGCATTCAGAACAGAGTACGTGGATTATAATGTTGGCACTTTTAACGAAACAAATTCTAAAATATATGATCATATTTTTGCTATTGTTCCAGGCATAAGTTTTAGGCCATCACAACAAACGGTTATTCGTTTTAATTACCGTTACCATTGGCAAACCGATCTGTTGGGCAATCCGGCTTCAAGAACAGCGGGTATTCAGTTTGGGTTTTCTACTTATTTTTAAATTATTAACAATCTAAATTAAGTTTACTCTTGCTTTTAAAACCTTATTAGGTAATTTTAATAGTATGAAATACCTTATTATTTTTTCGTTATGCTTTTTTCTTAGTTGTAGCAATAATCCCAAGATAGAAAGCCCTGTACATGATGACACACCAAAAGTATTACAAGAGCCTGAATCAGAATCAGAAGTGGATGTAAGTTCCTTCAAAAGAATATATAAAAACTATGATATATTAGAAGAGATCTTTGAAGAGCTCGCTGAAAAAAATCCGGATTATAAAGCGCTTTTAAAACAAATTGATGATACCTACTTAATGAAAAACGATTCATTAAAAGAGTTTACTAACTATAATGAAAAATCACTTAATTATTATGGTGCTGCAGATACTAAGATAAATTCCATACAAGACACTGTATTACGCGAAAGTATTTTGAAATTGCTACTAAACAGTAATAAAAACTACACTGCAAATATAGCTCCAACACAAAAGATGATTGACAATACTATTTCTAATGATGCTAAAATATCTGATCTTTTAATTATTTTAAAAATTACCAGCACCATAAAATATATTGAAAAATACCAGGATAAGCAATCTGGAACAAGGCCGATAAAAGCATTTTTAAAACAGCAGGAAAGTGTAATTAAAAAAATAAATGCTGAAAATAAAAAGAATGGTTTTTAAGAATTGATTGTTCGTTTATCTTGCAATCACAAAACGTTTACTAATACTTCTCACATTGTCGGTTGTTGAGCCTGTCGAAACACCGTTTCTCAGGTTTAAAAAATAAACTCCATCCGGCAGATCTTTTATCGATCACGTTAAACTAGTGCTAATTGATTGATGGTCAATAAAAAAATTTACTTTTTTGATCTTAAAAAGCTGCGTTCATCTGTTCCCAAAGCATATCTTTTAACTGAACAAGATTTTTTTGGCTTGCAGAGGAGAAGAAAATAAATGGTACTTTATTTTTACCGGTTAAACGCTTTTTTAGATCTGCTGTCATTTCTTTTTCTAATTCATCATCGAGCATATCTGCTTTACTGATGGCAAGAATTCTTTTTTTATCTAACAGCTCGGGATTGTATTTTTTTAATTCGTTCAATAAAATTTTATATTCATCTACAATGTCTTTACTATCGCAGCTTACTAAAAATAATAAAGAAGAATTCCTTTCAATGTGTCTTAAAAAACGTAAGCCTAACCCTTTACCCTCATGCGCACCTTCTATAATACCCGGAATATCGGCCATTACAAAACTTTTATGATCACGGTAACTTACAATTCCTAAATTTGGCACCAGTGTTGTAAAAGGATAATTAGCGATCTCCGGCTTTGCTGCACTTACTACAGAAAGTAAAGTTGATTTACCGGCGTTTGGAAATCCAACCAAACCAACATCGGCCAACACTTTTAATTCTAAAATTTTCCATTCTGATTTTCCTTCTTCACCGGGTTGCGCATAACGCGGATTTTGCTGAACACTATTTTTAAAATTAGCATTTCCTAATCCTCCTCTGCCACCGTGTACTAAAATAATTTCCTGTCCGTCTTCCGTAACTTCGCATTCTATCTCTCCGGTTTCTTCATCACGCGCAATTGTTCCCAAAGGCACTTCTAAATATTCATCTTCACCTTCTTTACCGGATTTATTACTACTTGAGCCATTTGCACCCGCTTCAGAAATAATGTGCTTGCGGTATTTTAAATGTATCAACGTCCACAATTGTTTATTACCACGTAAAATCACGTGCCCGCCTCTTCCGCCGTTTCCACCATCAGGGCCACCAAAGGCCGTTAACTTATCGCGGTGAAAATGAACAGAACCTGCACCACCTTTACCGCTGCGGCAACATATTTTTACGTAATCAACAAAATTATTATCCATCTTCTTCCCTCTTTCAACAAATAAAAAAGACCTAACGCAAAACGCATCAGGTCTTAATATGCTTAGTTTATTATTTTTTCTTTTTAGTTACTTTTTTAACTTTTGCTTTCGCAACTTTTTTAACCGCCTTTTTTGGGGCGGATTTTTTCGCAAGCGGTTTTTTAGAAGCTACTTTTTTCTTAGCCACTTTTTTTACTGCTTTCTTAACTGCTTTTCTTGCTTTAGCTTTTGCAGGTGATTTTTTAGCAACTGCTTTTTTCCCGCCTGTGGGACGGGCAGGCTTAGCAGCAGGTTTTGTTTTCTTAACTACTTTTTTAGGAGCAGGTTTAGATTTTTTTGCCGGCTTAGCTAACTTTTTCGCAACAGGTTTCCCACCTGTTGGACGGGCAGGTTTTGCTGCCGCTTTTTTAGCAGGTGCACTTTTTACTTTATTCTTTTTCGCTGCTTGCTTTTTATTTTCTCTTTCTTCCTCTGCTTCTTCTGCTTCAATACGTTTAATAGCATCTATCTCTAATAATAATTCAGGCTCCATTTCATTGGCAACTTCAAAATCCTGGATGGTAAGATCCAAATGTTCCAGGTCACTTTCTAAAGCTGTAAGATCCATTTCTGCATTTAAAAAAGTAATACGGTCTACTAAAGATTTAAAGATCCCGTCAATAGTTCCAATACCATCAATTGAATGAAATTTGCCTTGCTCACTATAAAAATTCTTTAAGGGTAATGTTTTTGTGTTGTATTCTAAAATACGGCGACGGATAATTTCTTCATTTCTGTCATCTGCTCGTCCGCTGGATTCGCCACGTTTTAATAAACGTGTTGTTAATTCTTCATCATCTACTTCTAAGGCAAGCATACCGCTAATGCCGGTACCTTTCTTTTGCAAAAGATCATCCAATGCAATTGCCTGCGCAGTTGTTCTTGGAAAACCATCAAAAATAAAACCTTTGGCATTGGTGTTATCATCCAGCTTTGCTTCTATCATTCCAATAACGATATCATCACCAACCAATTCACCTTTATCCATTATTTCTTTGGCTTTTTTTCCCAAAGCAGTACCTCTGTCAATCTCACTTCGTAAAATATCGCCAGTGCTTAAATGCACTAATCCGTACTTACTAATTAAGTTTTCTGACTGTGTACCTTTACCTGCTCCCGGAGGGCCAAATAAAACAAGGTTTAGCATTTTTTTCATCGTTTTTAATTTTAATTTTTATGCAAGAACGTATATCTCTTTTAAATTTCTTCCAAGCCCGTCATAATCCAAACCATAACCAATTACAAAATCGTTTGGAATTTTCATCCCGTAATAATCGATTTTAAATTCTTTTGTATATGAATCTGGTTTTAATAATACAGTTGCCACTTTAATTTGTTTTACATTTTTTCTTTTTAATACCGTAATTAATTTTTCAAGGGTAATTCCTGTATCAACAATATCTTCAACTATCACAACACTTCTTCCGCTAATATCTTCTGTCAGGCCAATTAATTCGGTAACTGTACCGCTGCTTGTTGTGCCATGATAACTTGCTACTTTAATAAAAGAAATTTCGCAGGGAATGGTTACTTCTTTTAAAAGATCAGCAGCAAACATAAAAGAACCATTTAAAACTACTAAAAAAATTGGTAAGTCTTTTTGCAGATCAGTATTTATTGAAGCTGCAATTTTCTTAACAGCCTCTGAAAGTTGCTGCTGTGAAATGTATGGCTTAAATTGCTTATCTTTTATAGTAATGAGTTCACTCATGGGGTAACAAATATAAGGTTTTTTGATATTCTGTATATTTGCACAATGGCTGAAACAGGAAAAAACATTGATTTAGCGGCAGAACTGCTACTACAGGGCAAACTGGTTGCTATACCCACCGAAACGGTGTACGGTTTAGCGGCCAATGCATTGAATGAAAAGGCCGTACTTTCTGTTTTTGAGGCTAAACAAAGGCCTTTTTTCGATCCTTTGATCATTCATTTGCCAAACATTGAAAGTATTGTCAAATATGCCGTATTAGAGGATGAGCGCTTGCAAAAACTGGCAAAAGCTTTTTGGCCCGGACCTTTAACGCTATTGCTTCCTAAAAAAGACAGTATTCCCGGCCTTGTAACATCCGGGCTAGATAGGGTTGCGGTTCGCATACCCAACCATGCGCTTACGCTTGAACTATTAAATAAAATAAATGTGCCTTTAGCGGCGCCAAGCGCTAACCCTTTTGGTTATGTAAGCCCTACCGAGCCCGCGCACGTAAACAAACAACTGGGCACTAAGATCGATTATATATTGGATGGCGGCGCTTGTGATGTTGGGTTAGAATCTACCATCGTAGGTATTGAGAATGATAAGATCTGCGTTTACCGTTTAGGTGGTTTAGCTATTGAAGAGATCGAAAAAATAGTTGGCAATATTGAGCTAATGATCAACACATCAAGCGATCCAAAAGTACCGGGACAATTAAAAAGCCATTACGCGCCAAAAAAACCATTATTTAGTGGAGATATAAAACAGTTGCTTGAAAAAAATAAAGGAAAAAAAATAGCTGTTATTTGCTTTGGAGAAGAAAACTTTTCAAAAGAAGATCATCTTATTTTTAATCTTTCAAGAACAAAAGATCTGGGCGAAGCCGCTATTAATTTATTCAACTATTTAAGAGTGGCCGATGATTCGGATGCAGATATTGTTATTTGCGAAGAATTGCCCAACGAAGGTTTAGGAAGAGCAATTAACGATAGGTTAAAGAGAGCTTCCGCTTAATTAATCTACAATTATTTTTTTAAATTTAGTAGTATTCTCTCCTTTTATTTCTAAAGTATAAATACCGGGCGTAACCGCCTTCACATCAAGCGTAATATACTTGTCGTAAAAAGAAGTTTCGGTTATTTTTCTTCCTGAAATATCGATCAATGAGATTTTATAATCCGCGCACTCGCTCATGCTTATATTTAATGCTTCGTTTACAGGATTTGGAAAAAAGTTGAACTCAAAATCATTTTTATATTCTGCTATTCCAACCGAAGATGTATTGGTGTACCAGATAGGTGTTGTAACTATCCATTGGCCATCAGCTTGTTTTATCTCAGCAAAATAATAATATTCCATATTTGTGATCATTGCACTGGGGTCGTTATACGTTGCTGTATTATTATTTAAAGATGTATAAACAACGGTTGGCAGTGTGCCGGTGTGATCGTTGATCCCCTTCCAGATCTTAATACTGTCCGCCTGCTCGCCATCCATATCGTTATGCACCACATTAAAAACAGGATTTGTACTTCCGGTTAAAACAGAGCCCATAATATTGCCGCTCATATTAAAATCAATTTTAGCGTTCCAGTCATCGCTACCATAAAAATGCATTTGCTGCATGGCTGTTGTAAGATTGGCGAGTGTTAACGAAGGCATTAATACCACTAATCTTCCTGCGGTGCTTCTACCAAAAGTAGTATAATGGTTATCGTGATCGTAACCGATACCAAGATGATAACCAACAGATAATAATTTTTTATAATACGCAAAGTAATTACCTAAAGGATAATCACTATAATCTGTAAAAGTGCTAAATGCTAATCCGCTGCGCAAGGGCGTACCAACAATAGCGCTATCGTAAGCAGAATTGTAAGCAGAATATGCTAATGCAGTTGATGATGTGCCATTTGTTGTATAATCACTAAAGCCGGGATGCGCGAGATAACAAAAAGCATTTGGATTGTTCTTTACCTTTCTAAAGATCCCATCGTAATCTGTCTTAGCATTAAAAACATCGTAGTTATTTCCAACAACACCGGGCACGGAAGTTTCCCAGCCAACTAACTGATTAAAACCATAAATAACCATGTGTCCGTTATAAGTAGATGACACACCCCATTCCATTCCAAATAAAGCTAAAAAAGTTCCGTCCTGGTTAGCATTATTTGCCATTGTTAAACCCTGTGCGTAACACTGTTTTTTAAAACCGGGATTATGGCTGTTCGAATAATGATTATGTTCTGATACGCCTAAAAAATCAAAGTTCTGGCTTAACTGCGCGTAAGGATATGCGCCTGCAGGTGTACTAACACCTGTTGTAGCAGAATCTTTATTACCATCGCTCATTGCAGTGTGAGAGTGCAGGTTGCCAAAATAATAATTATAAGTTTGCGATGAAACATCATAGAAACCAAAAAATATAAATGCGAAAAGAATGGAAATCCTCATTAAATAAAGGTAAGAAATTAAAAAATCACTTTACAATTAAATCAGTGATTTAACTATTAATTAAAACTACAAAAAATAACTTGAACCTTATTTGGGGCGCCTTAACGGGCTGCTACGGACTCCGCTTCGCTACGGTTTTTTGCCTTAGCAGGCAAAAGAACTAAACCCTTCGCATCCCTGGCGCAGGCATTCCGAACGCGTGAGCGATTGTAGTGGAAATCCTCCTATGAGGTTACGAATAAAAAGATTGGAATGCAAAGCGCGACCCGAAGGGTCACGCCTAAATTAAAAAAGAAACAGTAGAAAGAATTTATTGTTTCAACACTAATTTTTCAATTTTACGCCCGTGAAAAGCCTTTCAATTTGCTTGCAATCTTTTAGGAAATTTAATTACATTTACTCCTTAAACTTTTAAAAAAACATGAAAAAACTTTTACTACTTCTAACATTTGTAATTCATTTAAATTGCAATAGCCAAATTGTGGCAACTAACACGCTTATTTGTGATGGTCAAAGTACAACCCTTTCTGCTCCCGGCAATCAATTACTCACTACTTTAACCGGTGGTAATAATCACAGAGGGAATATGTTTAACATTATTGCACTTAATACAATAACTATAAATAGTTTTGATGCCCATCCAATGGCTAATACTTCTATTTCAATATATTATAAAGCAAACTCTTATGTGGGGTTTGAGAATACTGCTGCCTCATGGACTTTAGTTGGAACAGCTGCCGTTGTGGCTCAACCTTTTGGCATTGCTACACCAGTGCCAATTGCTGTAAACGTAACAATTCCGGCTGGCCAAACATATGCTTTTTATGTAACATCTACCAATACAGCGGTTTCATTGAACTATACAAATGGCACTACTGTAGGAAACGTATATTCCGCAGACGCTAACCTTCAGTTTATTGAAGGTATTGGTATAGAATATCCATTTAGCGGATCTCCATTTTCTCCCAGAGTATGGAATGGTAAAATAAATTATTCTACAGCTCTAACAACTTACACCTGGAGTACCGGTGCAAATACACCTTCAATAACAGTTTCTCCGAGCGTTACAACAAATTACTCAGTTGCAGTAAATACTCCAAGTAATGTAAGTTCTATATCAGTGTCGGTAAACCCATCGCCAACAGTTACAGTTAATAGTGGCGCGATCTGTTCTGGTAATAATTTTACTATAACGCCAAATGGAGCTAGTACCTATACGTTCAGTGGCGGAAATGCTATTGTTACACCTACCACAAACTCATCTTACACAGTAACCGGCTCTAACGCCTCAGGTTGTACTAATTCAGCCGTGAGCAACGTTACTGTTAATGCTACTCCAACTATTTCAGTTAATAACGGCACTATTTGTTCGGGTGGATCATTTACAATAGCGCCTGGCGGTGCAAGTACATATACAATTAGTGGCGGCAATACTATTGTTGCGCCTACAACTAACACCAGCTATAATGTTACAGGTACAAGTGCAGCGGGTTGTGTTGGTTCAAACACAGCAGTAAGCTCAGTATCTGTAAATGCTTTACCAACTGTTGGCGCAAGCTCTAACCAAAGTTTAATTTGCGTTGGCCAAACAGCTACTTTAAGCGCAACAGGCGCTACTACTTATTCCTGGCTTCCAAGTGGTTCAGGTTCAAGTATAACTGTTACTCCTACAGTAAGTACAACTTATACTGTGAATGGTACGGACGCGAATGGTTGTTCAAGTTCAACAACCGTTACTCAAGGAATTGTATTTTGTACTGGTATTTCTTCTAATCAGCTTTTAAGTTCAGATATTAAATTATATCCTAATCCATCTAATGGTTTGTTTAACTTAGAATTAAATTCAAGTGCCCAGGTATCTATCACCACTATTTTAGGCCAGGTTATTTTAGATGAAAAAATGGAAAGCGGAACTCATACTTTCAATTTACAAGATCAAATTAAAGGATTGTATTTTGTAAAGATCACTCAAAACAATACGCAGGCAACAATTAAAATTATTGTTGAATAATTATTAAAATTTACACGATTAAAAAAAACTCCCGGCAAATAAGTTGTTGGGAGTTTTTTTATTGGAAGTTTCAAAATAATAGTGTTGTTATAAAAAATAGTGCGGGGCTTGGGCGTGTCCCTTTTTGGGTCGGGCTTTCGCCACTCGCTTTTTTTATTTGCCTTTACAGGCATATAAAAAAGAGCTCAAACAATGGCTCTATCCCTCACGCAAATCTTCGCAAATCCGGTACGTGCTTCCGCGTTAGTGATTGTAGTGAAAATCCTTTTTGAGAGGTACGAACAAAAAGATTGAAACGGAAAGCGCGGCCGGAGGCAACGCCCAAATTAAAAAATTAAAGATTTTATTAGTTTTTTAATTTTTTGTAGATCAAACAACATAAATTTATAATTTAATATTTGTAAATAATAAATCAAAATTTAGTTGGCAAACCTCTTTTAGTTCGCCATTCAACAATTGGCTTAAACGGTCCAAATTTATGTTGTATCTCAGGGAAAGTGTCAATGTAAGGACCAACACCATAATCAATAGGTTTTGATCTTACATTGGGATAATTGACTGCGCCATTATTTATAGGGCGTTTATGAATTCTATCATCATTAACAAAAGCAGCTACATCAAAAGCTTCCTCTCTTGTTAGAAAAGGTTTTTGGTAAGTTGCTTTATCGTTGGGCATATTACAATAAATAAAAGTTGCCGCTTTAACTAACCTGTGTATACTACTTCCCGGTTGATAGCTTTTAAGCCCCCATAAAGGTGGGTATTCATAACACACATTATCACTACGCATTTTTCCTTCTCCATCAGCGCCATGGCACGATAAACATTCTCTTTTATAAATAGCCTCGCCTTTTACAGGATCAGCGGCAACATCAGGAAATTCCAGATCAATCGGACTATCGCCTTTTACGTGTTTATTTACAAGAGCATTTTGACCTACCCATTTTATATAACAGATTATAGCGGTCATTTCTTTACCTTCAATAGGCAAGGGTTTGCCACTGTGTGGCCTTTCTATACAATTATTAACGCGTTGTGATAATGATAAGATCTTATCTTCACGCGCACGGTATTGGGGATATCTTGCATGTGTACTGGAAAAATTAAATCCGTACAAAACAGTACCTGCCTTTAAATGGCAATTGGTACAATTCATCAAATTTGCCGTGTATTTTCCGACAGTGCCGTTGGGGCCAATATAAAAAGCTGTATTTAACACTAATTGCCTGCCATACCTTATTGCTTTTCCTTCGTCGTTATCAGGAATATCATTTGTATCCGGAGCTTGCCAAATTTCTTCACCAGATAATTTTGTTTCATTTAATGGATTAGTTTCTTTAATAACAGCGGGCTGCTCATTTATAACTTCAGTTTGACAAGCGAGCAAAACGCACAGGAAAATTGCGCCTACAAAAAATTTTCTTAATACTGTTTTCATTTCGCTACAAGCTTTTTAATAATAAATTTTACACCAAAAAAATAACTATCAATTTTTGTGAATAAAGATAAAAAAACTAATCTTAAATGTGTTTAAAAAATGTAACGACTTATTTTTTATAGATCAGCGCAACAGCATAAGCATTTACACCCTCGCCTTTACCAACATATCCTAATTTTTCGTTAGTGGTGGCTTTAATGGAAATTTCGTTCGGTGTTACTTCTAAAATTGGTGCCAATACTTCCTGCATTTTTTTTATGTGGGGATTTATTTTCGGATCTTCTAAAGATAAAGTAGCATCAATATTACCAATGAAATAATTATTTGCCTTTAGTAATTTTACAACTTCGGCCAATAATAATTTGCTATCAGCGCCGCTGTATTTTGGATCTGTATTGGGAAAATGGAAACCAATATCACGTAAATTGGCGGCGCCTAATAATGCATCACAAATAGCATGTAATAAAACATCAGCATCGCTATGACCAACACAACCTTTATCAAACGCTAACTTAATGCCGCCAAGCCAAAGCTCCCGGCCTTCGCCCAAAGGATGTACATCGTAACCAAAACCAACTCTTATATTAAAACTCATTGCTGTATATTACATTTAGTATCTGCCGTTGAAAGATCCTGGCAATATTTTTTTGCTTTACTGCGCGTAGCTTCTATTTCGCCGGCAGGATAAGTTGCATTTGAATTTTTACATTCACACACATAATTTTTTCTACAGGAAGAAAGTCCTGCGACTAAAAAAAACAAACAAACTATTGCTTTCATATTATTTAATTTATGCTTTAACTGCTTCTACTCCCGGTAAAGTGCCTTGCTCAATATATTCTAACAAAGCGCCACCACCGGTGCTTACATAACTTACCTTATCGGCTAAATTATATTTATTAATAGCCGCAACGCTATCTCCTCCACCTATCAAAGTATAGGCCCCGTTCTTTGTTGCTTCTACAATATCAAACGCTGCTTGCTTCGTTCCTGTTTCAAAACTACTCATTTCAAAAACACCCATTGGGCCGTTCCATAAAATGGTTTTTGAATTTTTAATAATATCACCAAACGTTTTTATTGTTTTAGCTCCAATATCCAATCCCATCCAACCATCCGGAATTTTATCAATATCCACTTCTTTTTTATTTGCATCGTTTGCAAAATTATCTGCAATAATTGCATCCACCGGTATACATAAATTTACACCTTTTGTTTTTGCTTTGCTAATTAATTCTTTTGCAATTTCTAAGCGATCATCTTCGCAAAGTGATTTACCAATTTGGCCGCCCATTGCTTTTACAAATGTAAATGCCATGCCACCACCAATTAAAATATTATTTGCTTTGCCCATTAACTGCTCAATGATCAAAATTTTATCACTCACTTTTGCGCCACCAACAATTGCGGTAAAAGGTTTTTGTGTTTGGTTTAATACTTTATCAATACTCGCCACTTCGCCGGCCATTACAAAACCAAAACATTTTGCTTCGGGTTTAAAATATTTTGCGATCACGGCTGTTGAAGCATGTGCACGATGAGCCGTACCAAAAGCATCGTTCACGTAAATATCACCGTGTTTACTTAATTTTTCGGCAAATTTTTCGTCACCTTTTTCTTCTTCTTTATAAAAACGTAAATTTTCTAATAATAAAACTTCGCCGCTTTTTAATGCTGTTGATTGTTCAAATGCTTTTTCGCTTATGCAATCATCTGCAAAAGAAACATGAGTACCCAATTGTTTACTTAATTCTGAAACAATATGTTTTAATGAATATTTATTAGTTGGCCCTTCTTTAGGGCGACCCAAATGACTCATCAATACAAGACTTCCACCATCTTTTAAGATCTTTTTTAAAGTAGGAATTGCAGCGCGGATACGTGTAGCATCTGTTACTTCGAAGGCATCGTTCAACGGCACATTAAAATCAACGCGAATAACTGCGCGTTTGTCTGAGAATTTTATAGAATCAACTGTTTTCATATACTAAGATAAATTTAAACTAATTTTTTTAAACTGTTTTCAAAAGCTAAGATCGTTTTATCAAGATCTGCTGTTGTATGCGCAGAGCTTACAAAGCCAACTTCGTAACCGCTTGGGCCCAGATAAACTCCGTTCTCTAATAAAGCATGATACAACGTTTTAAAATAACTCATGCTGTTTGCATCAATTTCATCCGCATTATTTATTGTTTCTTTTTCGGTAAAGGCGATCCAGAAAATAGAACCCAAATGAAACAGCTTAAATAATTTGAATGGATTTATTTTATTGATGCCATCTACTAAATATTTTGTTTTAGTTTCAAGATCAGCATAAAAATTTGGCGTTAAACATTCTGTTAACTGCGCAATACCTGCACTCATAGCAACAGGATTGCCGCTTAATGTACCGGCCTGGTAAACATTGCCTTCAGGCGAAATGTTGCTCATAATTTCTTTGCTCGAACCATAAGCACCAACCGGGAAACCACCGCCAATAATTTTTCCGTAAGTAATAATATCCGGTTGAATGTTATACATTCCTGCAACACCACAAAAACCCATTCTAAATCCACTGATCACTTCATCAAAAATTAAAAGTGTTTTATTGGCAGAACAAATCTCACGAAGGAATTCTAAAAATTCTTTTCCCTGTAATAACAAACCATTATTTGCAGGCACTGGTTCAATAATGATACAGGCAATTTCGTTCTTAAATTTTTCGAAAGCTTCTTTAACAGCTTCTTTATTATGTAAGGGCACAACAATCGTTTCATTCACAAAACTTTTGGGCACGCCTGCACTGCTGGAGTTACCAAAGGTTACAAGCCCACTACCCGCTTTTACCAAAAGCGAGTCTACGTGTCCGTGATAACAACCTTCGAACTTTAAAATTTTATTACGCTTTGTAAAACCACGTGCTAAACGAATAGCGCTCATTACGGCTTCTGTTCCACTGCTTACAAAACGGATCTTTTGAATGAATTTATTATTGGATAAAATAAGATCTGCCAATTCATTTTCCAATTTAGTTGGCGCGCCAAACGATGTGCCGTTACGCATTGTTTTATCAACCGCATTTAAAACTTTATCATTAGCGTGACCAAGGATCAATGGTCCCCAACTGCAGCAATAATCAATATACTCGTTAGCATCTGCATCCCAAATATGAGAGCCTTTTCCTTTTTCTATAAATAAAGGGTTACCACCCACGCTTCTGAATGCGCGCACAGGAGAATTTACCCCACCCGGAAAATATGTTTTTGCTTTTTCGAAGAGCTGTGCCGATTTACTTGTATCCATAGAAAATTTTTGGCAAAATTAGGCAAATAAAATAAATAGCCACAGATTTCGCAAATCTGGAAAGTAAAATAATTACCCATAACCACTAAGACACTAAGTTCACTAAGGCGCACTAAGAGAATATTACTATTAAAAATCTAAGTTTCTTTGTGCTCTAAGTGTCTTAGTGTTAAATTTTAGATTTTAGTTTGTTTAAAAGTGTTAAAGCGGGAATTAAATATATTTTTGCTAATATTGTGGCTCAATTATTGGTAAATTCACTTAAACATTTATACCATGAAAAAAATTATTTTAGCCCTTTTAGTAGTAACCGCTTTTGCTTTTACTTCATCACGTGGAGACGGTGACAAGATCCCTTCTTCTATTGTAAAAAAATTAGACGGCAGTAAAATAAATACCAACACTTTTTCTAATGGCGGAAAGCCTATTATCATTAGCTTTTGGGCTACCTGGTGCAAACCTTGTAAAAAAGAGTTAGATGCTATACAAGAAAATTATAGTGAGTGGACAAAAGAAACCGGCGTAAAATTAATTGCCATTAGTATTGATGATGCCCGCAGCGCAGGTAAAGTAGTTACGGATGTGAAATCAAAAGGCTGGGATTACGAAGTTTATATTGACGAGAACTCTGATTTTAAACGCGCTATGAACGTAAATAATGTACCTCACACATTTTTAATAGATGGTACAGGCAAAATAGTTTGGAGCCATAATTCTTATACCGAAGGCGATGAAGATGCTTTATATGAGAATGTAAAAAAGCTTGCAAAAGGCGAGGCTTTATCTCACTAAACCAGTTATAAATAAGGTAAATAATTTTTTGTTTTTAACACAAAAATTACCTTATTTTACCCCATGCTAAAAAAATATTTTAAAAGTAGCTTAACAGCTACTTTTTTATTGATGGTGTTGCTAAATGCTTTTAACACTAAGGCGCAGAGCATTTCTGACGAAGTGAATTCTGTACACGGTTATTTTCAAATAGACGCGCAGTATTATAAACAGGACACTTTAATTGGTGCGCCTATTGTACCTGAAAAAATGCTGTCGAATGCATTTGGTAATATTAACTATACCAAAGGCAAATTCTCTGCCGGGGTAAGGTATGAAGCTTATAATAACGTAATGCAGGGTTTTGATGCACGTTACAAAGGCCAAGGCATAACCAACCGTTTTGTGCGTTACCAGGACCAGTTATTGGATATTACAGTTGGTAATATTTATGAGCAATTTGGAAGTGGTTTATTATTCAGAACCTATTACGAACCGGGATTATTATTTGATAACTCTTTAGATGGCGTTCGCGTGATCTCTACTCCTTATAAAGGCCTTACGTTTAAAGGACTTGTAGGAAAACAACGTTCGTTCTTTACAGTTGGGCCAGGCATTGTAAGGGGCTTTGATGGTGAGTGGAATATCAATGAAACTTTTGATACATTGGCACAAAACATAAAAACCAAGGTAATTTTAGGAGGAAGTTTTGTAAGTAAATACCAACCAGCTGAAAATCCGGATTTTGTTTTGCCTGAAAATGTTGGGGCTTATGGCGGAAGAGTGAATGTAATAAGAGGCGGATTTAATTTTTTTGCTGAGTATGTACAGAAAGAGAATGACCCAAGTCTTGCAAACAGCAGTATAGTTGGGGGTAAATCGTATTTCAGTTACCAACAAGGTGATGCCATGTTTGTATCTACTTCTTATGCTACCAAAGGTTTTTCTATTTTATTACAAGGCAAGCGTATTGATAATATGAGCTTTAGAAGCGACAGAGATGCATCTTTACAAAATCTTTTAATTAATTATTTACCGGCTACTACCAAACAGCATACTTATTTAATGCCGGCTTACAGCCCTTATGCCACGCAGCCTACAGGCGAAGTTGGTGGTATGTTAGAGGTTCAGTTCAAAGTACCTAAAGGTTCTGTATTAGGTGGTAAATATGGCATGGATATTACCTTAAATGCATCACAGGCAAATTTATTAAGCCCGATCCATATTGATGACAGTACAACTACCTCTAAATTATACCGTACCAATTACGAAGAGTTTGGCGGTGAATTATACCATGATTTTTTTATCGAGATCACTAAAAAATTCTCGAAAAAATTTAAAGGAACTTTTATGTACTCTAATCAATTCAACAATATTAATATCGTACAGCATAATACACCTAAAGGGCCTTATAAGAATGTACTTGCCAGTATAGAGGTAATTGATCTTACCTACAAATACAAGTCAAATTCGGCCATACGTATGGAAATACAGGGTATGCAAAGAGATAATAATGACACTTTGAATTTAGGTAGCTGGGTGGTTGGATTAATAGAATGGACACCAAATACCCATTTTTTCTTAGCAGCTATTGATCAATATAATTACGGCAACCCTGTTGAAACGTTAAAATTACATTATGTTTATTTTAGTGCCGGATATACCAGCGGCCCGCACCGTATCTCTTTAAGCTACGGTAAACAAAGGGCGGGTATTTTCTGTGTGGGTGGGGTGTGTAGAACAGTACCGGCCAGTAATGGATTTGCTATTTCAATTACCAGTAGTTTTTAGTATCTTTATGTATAAATAAATTGACCATGAAAAAGTTAATCTCAATAGCGATAGTTTTAATCACAGTTTCTTTTATGTCTTGTGATAGAATTAAAACTCCTATTATAAAAAAGAATACAATTGTTGGAACAAATTTCGTTACTAAAAATAACCTTGCTGTAAGTAATTATAAAAAAACAATACTCGAAGAATTTACCGGTGCTCAATGTCCTAACTGCCCGGATGGTACAGCGGTTGCGAAAAATTTAGCAACTGCAAATGGCAGTAGTTTAGTTGTAATTGCAATTCATGCAGGAAGCTTTGCAAAGCCTTATGGTGTATATACAGCAGATTACAGAACAGAAGCCGGCGATAAATTACAAGGCACTTCGGGGTTTGCTATAGGAACCTATCCAAGCGGTCTAATAAACAGGAAAGCTTATCCTCCCAGTGGAGTTGCTGCTTATTGGTCTGCTTGGGCTGGCATCATGCCTACAGCTAAAAGCGACCCTTTTATTGTTAAGTTAGATGTAACCACAAATTATGATACGATAAACGGTGCTTTAAATACAGATGTGAAGGCTATTTTTCAAACTGCATATAGTGCTAACCTTAACGCTTGTATTTATTTAATAGAAGAAGGAATTGTTGGCAAACAGGATGATCATGGTGTAGAAATCGATGATTATGAATTTGAACACATGTTACGCGGCGCAGTTAATAGTACATGGGGTGAAGCATTAACAACTTCGCCTAAAGCAGCAGGCGATACTGTAAAATATTCTTATAATAATTTTAATGTAAACGGCATGGCATACACAATTGTTAAGAATCCTCCTGCAGTAAATGAAGTTAAACCAATTGTAGTAAACGATAAAAATCTTTACGCTGTTGTATTCGTTTGTAATGCTGCGACAAGAGAAATTTTACAGGTAGAGAAAGTAAAGATCAGATAAAATATAAAAGATATAAAACAAAAAAGCCTTTCAAAATTGAAAGGCTTTTTTGTTGAATAAATATTTTTAATATTGCTCTTTATCACTCGGAAAATCTTTGCTTTTTACATCAGCAATATATTGTTTAAATGCGTTACCCATGCTTTCGTATAAATTTAAATAACGGCGTAAAAAACGCGGACTGAATTCATGCGTCATGCCTAACATGTCATGCGTCACCAATACTTGTCCGTCAGTACCCGCTCCTGCTCCAATACCAATAACAGGTATTTGAATGCTTTGCGAAACTTTTGTTGCTAATGTTGCGGGAATTTTTTCTACCACTAAAGCAAAACAACCGTATTGCTCTAATAATTTGGCATCTTCCAATAAACGATCCGCTTCATCTTCTTCTTTAGCGCGTACGGTATATGTTCCGAATTTATAAATGCTTTGTGGGGTTAAACCTAAATGGCCCATTACCGGAATACCAGCAGTTAAGATACGTTCAATACTTTCTTTTATTTCGCGGCCACCTTCTAATTTAACACCGTGCGCACCACTTTCTTTCATTATTCTAATGGCAGAATTTAATGCTTCTTTTGAATTGGCCTGGTAAGATCCAAACGGAAGATCTACGATCACCAAAGGCCTGTTAATTGCTCTTATAACACTTCCTGCGTGATAGATCATCTGATCCAATGTAATAGGCAAGGTTGTTTCGTGGCCTGCCATCACATTACTGGCGCTATCACCAACCAATATCACATCAATACCTGCGCTATCAATAATTTTTGCCATGGTATAATCATACGCAGTTAGCATAGCAATTTTTTCACCACGACGTTTCATTTCCTGTAAAACGTTAGTGGTTACTTTTTTTATTTCTTTATGAACTGACATTTGAAAATATTTAGGTAACAAATTTAAATAAAAAAACCCAGCCGGTATCCGGTTGGGTTTTTAGTAAGTTTATTTATGATTAGTATGTAGAGAAACCTGATTTATCAGTGATCTTGTGCTCAATTAATAAGCCAACGCAAGCTGCATCTGTAGCTTTGTGCTTGTCTTTTTCGGTAGCGCCTTGTGGAACCACTACTTCAATAATTAACTGACGCGTACTTACACTTTGAAATTCGAACACTTGTGTATCTTCTGCTGTTGAGTTATTGAACAACATTTCGTTTGTACGTGAATCGAAGATCTTGTAGCTAACTTTATCACCTAATACAGTTTCGCAACATACTGAAATTCTGTAATCCATGCCTTTATAAATCACACAACGTAATTTAGAAACCATACCCTGGTTAAATAAACCGCTTTTGCTTTGGGCATTGTATTGCCAATCTGCGCCTTTATCTTTTTCTAATTTGCAATATTTTTTATGGAAGTTTCCACAAACACCGGCCTGAGCGAACGATGATGAGCTTATTACAAGAGCTATTAATACGGATAAAAAGTATTTCATGGGATAATTTTATTTAGTTAATGTATAAGAGTTACGGATTGATTTAATTTTCGCAACGATCGCATCGTAAACTTCTTTAGTAATGTATAATTGTTTTCCACCACCCAGCATTGCAGTTTTACTTCCTTCTTTACCACCTGCAGCAGTAGCATCTTTTTCGCTGATCTTATTAAACTCTGCTAATAAACCGTCAAAGTCTGCTTTTACAGCTGCCACGTTTGCATCAGTTTCGTGTTTCTTTAAAAATTCAACTAAATTCTCTAAAGTATATTTTTGATCCGCTAAACGCTCGATAACCGGGCTCTTTTCTTCAAATTTTGCAAGGTTAACCGCTATAAAGATACTTTCTAACCAACCACCTGCAACAACTAATGCTAATGTTGGGCCTTGTTTGCTATCTTCTAAAGCTTCGAAAGATGAGAAATAAACATCATCAGTAATTACAGCTAATGAATCTGAAGATCCTACATTGCTCTCTAAACGTTTTAAAACTTCTGGCTTAATAGCAGTAGAAACGCCAATTTGGTCGCCCATTACTTTTACTGTTTTAAAATATTTTAATGCTTCTGAACCAATATTAAAAATACTGCAATAGCTAAGATCGCAACTGTAAATACCAAAATTTATAGCTTTTGATTTTGCATCAGTATATTTTTTTTCGTTTGATGGTGAATTCAAAAACGACACATCTTTTGTGTTTTTGCCAACCATTTTAATAAACGTTAGCATCTCACCGGGAGATGGTACCTGGAAAAAAGTTTCGGATACCGGGTTAACTTGCGGCTCTTCTGTTTTTACAGAATCTCCTGTTTCAATGTCTTCGGATTTTTCTCCGCCTCCGCAACTGCTAAAGGTAAATGCAGTTATTGCAGATAAAAATAATAGAGTTGATTTGTTCATCGGTTCTTGTTATATTTTTTAAAGATATTGTTTTTTTTAGTTTTTTAATAATTTATTTACAAGGGAAGCTGCTTCATGAAATTCGATAGCAGAGTACACTTTTAAGCCTGATTGATCAATGATCTTTTTAGCTTCTTCGGCATTTGTGCCTTGTAAACGTACAATAATCGGCACGTTAATAGTACCCATGTTTTTGTAAGCATCAACAATACCTTGCGCCACACGGTCGCAACGTACAATTCCACCAAAAATATTTACTAAAATAGCTTTTACATTTTTATCTTTTAAAATAATGCGGAATGCTTTTTCAACGCGTTCAGCGTTTGCTGTACCACCCACATCAAGGAAATTAGCAGGCTCGCCACCGCTTAATTTAATAATATCCATTGTAGCCATTGCCAAACCTGCACCGTTAACCATGCAACCCACGTTACCGTCTAGTTTTACATAATTTAATTCTGCTAAACGTGCTTCAACATCCGTTGGATCTTCTTCTGTAATATCGCGCATTGCTTCGTAATCAGGATGACGGTATAAACCATTATCATCAAAAGAAACTTTACTATCTACAGCAATTATTTTATCATCACTTGTTTTTAAAACAGGATTAATTTCAAATAAAGAAGCATCAATACTGTCGTAAGCTTTGTATAAGGTCATGGTGAACTTCACCATTTCTTTAAAAGAATTACCGCTTAAACCTAAGTTAAAAGCAATCTTACGTGCCTGGAATGCCTGGATACCAACGCGTGGATCGATCTCTTCTTTCCAGATCTTTTCAGGAGTTGTTTCTGCAACGTGCTCAATATCCATACCACCTTCGGTACTATATACAATCGTGTTTCTACCTTTAGCGCGATCTAAAAGTACGCTCATATAAAATTCTTTTATCTCTGAGGCACCGGGATAATAAACATCCTGTGTGATCAAAACTTTATTTACCAATTTACCTGTTGCGCTGGTTTGTGGGGTTATTAAATGCATGCCCAAAATAGCGGAAGCTTTTTCTTTAACCTCATCTAAATTTTTTGCTAATTTAACTCCACCGCCTTTACCACGACCACCAGCGTGAATTTGCGCTTTAACAACAACCCAATCGCTATTGTATTTTGTTTTTAATTCTTTAGCGGCCGCAACAGCTTGTTCAGCAGTTTCAACAACAATTCCTTCCTGGATTGCAACGCCAAAACTTTTTAAAATGCTTTTTCCCTGATATTCGTGAATATTCATATAATTGGTTTAAATAATGTGCTTGTAATACATAACTAATGTGCTTCAAATTTAAGGTTTTATTTGGAAAAGAGAAGTTTTCGGGCAAAAAAAATCCCGATAAATTTACTTTACCGGGATGTTATTAAATTTAGATTTTTTTACCTGTAAATGCTTACGTTGCCTTTTTTATCGTATTCAGTTCCGTCTTTACCGGTTGCTTTAATAATATAAAAATAAGTTCCTGCGGGCATATCTTTTCCTGAAGCGGTTTTACCATCCCAGGTAATGTTTCCGGTGTTACTTGTAGTTTCGTAAACCTGGTTACCCCAACGGTCAAAAATATACGCATGAATTTCACTTACATTTTGAACTTTTAAGAAGAAGGTATCATTGTTTCCATCACCATTTGGTGTAAACACGTTTGGCACATCCAGTTTAGATGGTAATTCAACCGTGATCACTTTCACAACCGTATCCATACAGGTTCCTTTCACTACATACATGGTTACTGTATAAGTACCCGCATTTGTATACGTTGTAGTTGGTGAAATGTTCACATTAGCTGTTACAGAGCTTGTACCATTTCCAAAGCTCCAGGCAGAAGTAATACTTGATGTGGGTGTGGTTGACGATGATGATGATGCTGAGTTGCTAAAGCTTACATTTAATGGTGCATACCCTGTTTGTGGGTTTGGTGTAAAATCTCCTGTTAATGCCCCATTGATAACTGTTACATTTCCACTCGATACACAACCGTTTGCAGGGTTGGTCACAAATATTCTATAAACACCCTGTTTATTTACAGTTGTAACTGACGAAGTAAATGAGCTAAAAGAAACCGTTGGTACAGCTAACCATGAATAAGTAAAAGCTGTAGTAGTACCGCTTAAAATTGGATAGATAGTAGCATTGGTAGTACCTAAAGGGCCACAATCCAATATAAACGGTGGTGGCGGATTTGGATTATTTACAATGGGGTAGATCCTGTTATCTGTTATTGTTTTTGTTGCTGTTGCTTTACAACCGTTATTCATATCCATTGTTACCATTGTATATACGCCAGGTGTATATGCTAAATACGTTGAGCTAACCTGGGCCGGGTCCTGTGGTGAGGGACCTGTCCATGAATAACCAATTGATGCAAGTGGATGCACGAACACACTATTGGTTGGTGCACTTGAGCTTCCATTGGTTAAATTAATACTTGGTGTTGTACATGTTATCTGGTTACTGCCCGTTATTAATGCTATTGGCGGTTTAGTATCCTGGTAAATAGTTAAGGTTTGTGTACTCTTACATTTATTTATATTATCTGTTATAGTTAACGTATAAGTACCTACAGTTTGTGTAGCCACTGCCGTGGTGGTAAATACTGTTATAGTATCATTTGGCAATTGACCTGCCGGTGGGCCCGCAAATGCCCAACTGTAGGATACATTTGGTGTGCCGCTTACGCCTTGCAATATCGTTTTTGGGTTATAACAGCTCAAGGTTGGTGTAACTGCTGTGGCCGTTATAGTTGGCACAGAGGTGTTAGTAATAATAGAAACCTGAACATGCGTTTCGCAGCCATTGGTCATGTCTTTTGTTATTACAGTATAAGTACCCGGTACATTTACTGTATATACAGATGAGCCTCCAAGTGTATAGGTGGGTCCTGTAAAGCTTGGTGGCAATACTGTATAGGTTACCGGCCCACCTGTTGCTGGTGTATTTGGTGCTGTATAAGTGCCAACATTAGAAATATTAATGCTTGTTAAACTTGTAGTGCTGCAACCTATTGTAAATTGCTGAGGGCTGCTTACACTATACGTTGGAAAAGCAGCTAAAGATGCTACGCTAAAAGTAGTACAGCTCGAACAGCCATTTAAATTATTTACAATGCAATGCGTAAAAGTACCTGTTTGACCGGGTAAAAATATAGCCGTAGGCGAACCTGCAGTTAAGGTACCACCTGAGGGTGATATCCATGAATGCGTAATATTGGTTGTTGGGTTAGCAACTGCCGTAACCGTTGTTACTGAAGATAAATTACACGTAATATTTTGGTTCAAAGGGCTTACTGTAGCTGCCGGGACACTTACATTTTGTGTAACTGTAAATACCTGCATACTTGTACAACCTGAAGTTGGGTTAATGCAAAAACAACTCCATGTTCCTAAACTTAATGCGTCAAAGTTACCCGTTGGGCCTGTTTGAGGAGGAGAAACGCCATTGGTCCATGAATAAGTATTACTAGGAGGGTTTGCATTTATAACAACAGTTGGTTGCGCGCATGTTACTGTATAAACACTTGCACCCGGTACAAGGTTAAATACTGCAGGAGCCGGTGTTGGATTGATACTGAAACTCGTTGTAGTTGAACATCCTCCTGCGGCTGTGATCGTAGCATTATACTGACCTGCAGCTATACCACCGGTAGCTGAAGTTTGCGTTGGCCCGGTAATACCATTAGGTATTGGCGACCATGTGATCGTGTAACCGGGAACCGGCGATGCAGGTAAAAATGTTAATCCAACATTAAATGCATTTACAGTACTTGTACAGCTGGCTTGCGTTAGAGTTGGTGCCGCAGCGGGCTGTGGCTTTACTGTTACCGTTGCTACTGCAGTTTGTGTAACTACCTGGCTTTGGCTATTCATCCCTGTAACATAAACCGTATAATTGGTTGTTGCTAAAGGTGTAACAACAAATGTAGGTGTTGGAGAAGTTTGAGCTCCCGGGTTAAGGGAAAATGATGGATTAGAAAGGTTAGATGCATTATTGGCTGTAATAGTAGCTGAACCACCCGCGCAAATTGATGAATTATTAGCAAGTAAACCACAGTTAGTTGTACCACTTCCGCCAATCTGATTAAATACAATGTTTTGCGTTACATTAGAAAAATTAGTGATAAGCACCATGTAATATTGACCAGCAACAGCACCAACGATATTACAGGTCTCTGTAGGGCTTGATGAATAACTGCAATCAACAACGTTATTTCCATTAATAGGACTTAAATTATTACATATAGTTGAATAGGTTGTAAACGGACCCCAGCAAATAAAATCAACATCCTGATTACCCGTACCGGCAATATAAAGATCGATATTACCGCTCGTAGAAACCTGTAAATAATACCAGGCAGGATTTGGTGTAGTACCTAAACAATTATATGCAGTAGAATAAGCATCCGGTTGATTAATCGAAGCTGGAAAGTTAACTCCCGAAGTTCCACCGGCACAAAAAGGCTGAGCATTGGGGCAGGTAGTTTGAGCGTTTGAATACAAACAAACCAACATACAAATGAGTGAGATAATTTTTTTCATAAGTGAGCGTTTTTATAAAATAGGTGATGTTCTTTTTTTATTGTCATACTAACCAGTCGTTACTTTTTGAAGAAAAAACTGTTTCTAAATACAAATGTACAAATACCTTACCAAATAGTGTTAAATCTAAAAATCCAGAGAAAAATATTTTTTCTGGATTTTTAAATTTAGATTTTTTTACCTGTAAATGCTCACGTTGCCTTTTTTATCGTATTCAGTTCCGTCTTTACCGGTTGCTTTAATAATATAAAAATAAGTTCCTGCGGGCATATCTTTTCCT
>JACDED010000129.1 GCA_013816615.1 Bacteroidota bacterium | reverse complement strand
TCAAAGATACAAAGCAACTCACATAATAAAAACCAATGATATCAATAGTTTCAGACAATATAGTGTTGAAATCCCACTGTTCATTGCTTGCAGCGGACTCATTTTTTAAATATTTAAAGAACAGATCTGCTTTCAGATCTTTACTTAGCTATAACGAATGTCATCTCAAATATTATGCACCAACAGGCTGTATTGATTGTACCAGTGGTGAATCAAACAATAAGGATTTTAGATTTGGCCTTGGTTTTCAAAGTAATTTATTAAGAACGAAAGAGTGGTTATATGGTTTTGCAGATCTTTCTTATCGCAATGTTTTTTCTTCAGGATTTTTTCATGGTGGCATTGCAGGTTATGATAATTCTTTTTCTTCTTCAACAAATGGCCTGGATGGAATAATTGGTTTTGGACTTAAGCTTAAATTGTTTGAAGATATTTTTATTTTGCCGGAGTTGGGTTACAATACTTTTTTTGGCAGTGTAAACTTTAAAACCACACATCTTATTCGCGGCGAGACCAGTAAATACAGCTACTCCCAGGCTAATGCCAATCCCATTGCCAAACTGCATCTAACAATAAGATTTTAACTTTGTTCTTATTTGCGGAATAAAAAATTGAGTACTTTTATTTTATGATAGATATACTTAACACTACACAATTAAGCGAAATAATTAAAAAATTAGATCAGTCAACACAACCACTCTGGGGCAAAATGTCGCCTCAACATGCAATCGAACATCTTGCAATGACGATAAAGATATCTACAGGAAAAATAATTGTAAAGCGCTATACCACTTTAGAAGAAGCTGAAGCAATTAAAGCAAAACTGATCTATAGTCCAATAGAAATTCCAAAAGGTGTAAAAAATCCCTTGTTAACAGATGAGCTTGCTGCACTTGAACATAAAGATATGGATACAGCAGTAAAAGAGCTGCTTAACGAAGTTAATTATTTTAAAGAGTATTACTCAAACAATCCCGAAGTATTACATACCCAACCACGTATGGGAGATCTAACACATAATGAATGGTTTACTTTTCACAATAAACATTTTACGCATCATTTTAAGCAGTTTGGCGTTTCAAATTAAATAAAAAATAAAATCTTATCGGTAAAATTTTATTTTTTTAGCACTCTGTATTTTTAGCAATACTCAAACATTTGTATCTTTATATATTATGACAGATTTTGATTTCGAAAAAGAACTTGTTCTTGAGAACGAACACGTTTTGCTTCGTCCTTTAAAAAAAACAGATCATAATAACCTTATTGGTTTTTCTTTAAATGAACCGGAAATATGGAAGTATTCGTTAATTGCAGCAGCAGGTGAAGAAAATTTAAAGAACTATATTAAAATTGCTTTAGACGCCCGCGATGCAAAAAAAGAATTTCCTTTTATCGTTTATGACAAAAAACAAAATTCTTTTGCAGGAAGTACGCGTTTTTATGATATGCAGCTTGCGCAAAAAACATTGCAGTTAGGTTACACATGGTATGGTAAGCATTTTCAGGGTACAGGTTTAAATAAACACTGTAAATTTTTATTACTGCAATATGCCTTCGAAACATTAGGGATGGAAAGAGTAGAGTTTAGGGCGGACAATAGTAACGAAAAAAGTATTGCCGCAATGAAAAGCATTGGCTGTACAGTTGAAGGCGTTATGCGTAGTACGATGTTCAATCTTAATGGTACACGACGCGATAGTATTATCTTAAGTATCTTGAAAAACGAATGGTTTGACTCTGTAAAAGAAAATTTAAAAAAGAAATTGACCCAATGAGAACTTTAGTAATAGTTGCAATAACTGCAATGGTCTTTTTAATGACATCCTTTAATTATAAATTTTCAGATCATTCAATTGCTAAAAGTATTACCTGCGATAGCGTTCCTGCTTTAAATAAACAGCTAGTAGCTTTTGTGAAAACAAAAATCGGACAAAAGATCGGCAAAGGCGAGTGTTGGGATCTGGCGGCCGAGGCTTTGAATAAAACAAATGCAAAGTGGGATGGTAATTATAATTTTGGTAAAGAAATCAACTACAAAAGAGATTGCATGTATCCCGGTGATATTATGCAATTTGAAGGTGTGATTTTAAAATATCAAATAGGAACAAAGATCTATATGGAAAAAATGGATCATCACACAGCAATTATTTACGAGGTAAAAGGTAAAGAAGAATTAGTAATGGCCGATCAAAATACCGGGCGCTCAGGTAAAAAAGTAGGCTTAAGCCCTTTTAACTTTAAAGACATGACCAAAGGAAAATTTAAAGTTTTTAGGCCAATATTATAGAATGCAGGTGACGCGGACAATTATGATTTGCAGAGATAGAAAATCAACATGAGTCTAAATTATCTTTGTCTTAAAAAGCGACTCTGATTTTATCCTAAGATACTGTACACTGAAATTTTGTATTAAAAAGAAGAAAAATTAGGCCAGGTTTAATTTTTTTTGATATGTTTTTATAACATATTATTATATAATAATTAATTGATTTATTACAATATCATTTTGTTGCGCGTTTTCGTCAAATAGTAATTCACCATCAGTCTTTTCTAAAAATATACCTCGAATTGTTTTATCTGAGGGAACTCCTGCTATATCACCATTCTTTAAAAGCTCATCAAAAACAACTGAAACATATGAAGCCGGCACCGCTACATGAATTTCATCTGGTCCTTTCAACTTAAATAAACGGAAACCACTATGTAATTTATTTTCCATACAAATCTTATAATATTTTATTGTGGCTCGTCTGTTTCGAATTGAAGGCTATTGATGCTGATTTCTTTTTCAAGACCTTTATCCGCTAATTCAAATTCTCTTTTTTTTAGTTTTTTAAATAAAATCCCTTTTACTGCTTTGTCAGGAGGTACAAGCTCCAGCTTTTGATATTCCATTACAAATTCCCGAATTGATCTTAAAAAATTATTTGGGATAGCAGCATACAAATCTGTCTTTGCTACTCTGTATACTAAAAAATTTTCTTGAAATAAATTATTCATAATCGGTTCTATTGAATTGTTAATCTAATAGGCAATTAACATGCCAGCGAAAACTAGTATGTAAGAATTACTTTGGCGTATCTCCCGATCGATTATTTTTTAAAGAGTCTTGTACATTTGATACATCTGGTGAAGTCCCGCCTTCTGCGCTTTCGTGCCCCATGTTTGGCGAAGGCTCTGTAGTAGGACCGGTTCTTGTGCAACTTGTGAATGTTAGGACACAGGTTGTTGTTATTGCTAAAATTGCATGTTTGCTTTTCATAATTATAAGTTTTTGTATGAAACGTTTAAATTCATTTCATATTACGTTTTAAGTATTTCAATTTTTATGCCTGCTTTAAATGATATAAAAAGGGAATAGAATCATCTTAATAGGCATGAATAGAAATGTAGCCCATTGTTTAGAAGATCTTAATTATATAGTGATAGTAAGTTCTGAAATGAATTAATTTTTCCAGCGTATTGTTTAGTGATCAGAGTTTTCTAAATTCAAAATCCTGCTCTGTTATCTTTTGAAAATCCTGGCCCAGTTCAAGAATTTCATCGTCATCGCCCTGGTACACCCACACAATCTTAAACTCACATTTCCTGCATTCGTTTATGAGATTAATAATATTTAAAATTGCTTTTCGACTTGTAGAATTAATATATTTTAATGAAATATTTAAAGAAAGCTTGGAAGGCGTTTGTGCCAGAAACAATTTCAACCAATCCGCTAATTCTGAATAAAAGTCTATAGGATCCTCCATATAAGAATTACCGCTGATTGTAAATTCGCCATTGGTTGCAAAATTTATTTCCGGGCTTTTGCTTGTTGCTACAATAAAATAAGCTTCCATTTCTAAGACTTTACTACTACAAAATTAATGAAATCCGTTAATTTTTAAAAGAATTGGCATAAAATCCTTAAAAAAAGAATCACAATAAAAACTAAAATTAATTATTATGTTCGAGGATCCCCTCTACTAAGCTTTTCCATTGTGGTTTTGAAAAGCCAAGCATGGCAGGTATTGCTACTAAAAAATTTCTTATCTTATTTAAAAATGAACCGCTGGCATTAGGTAATTCATTACGTCCTCTTTCCATTGCAAATACTTTTGAGCCGCGACGGTAAATTAAAAATGTACTTGTGGCGTCGTTCGTATAAAAATGGGCACTCTCACCTGATCTGTTATTAGGATTAGAAACAGGCCTAACTCTAAAGCCATATAAATCTTCGTCTTTAGAAAGATCCTTTAAATTTTCGAATTTCTCTATCCTCACCCAATCATAGCCATCGCCTTTTGCATTTGGTGGTGCAGGTAATTTTATTCTTATCAGGTTTCCGATATCCGGAATTGCTGAATCTAAAATATTTCCTTTATCATCCGTTAGCTGAAATTCGGCCCCTTTTCTTCCACATATATCATACCAATGATTAACATCAAGCAATCTATATTTTGCAATATTAAATAATTTAATAGCGCTAAATTTATTCTTAAGATCAAACGATGATGTAGCGCCGGTTTTACTACCCACTTGTTGGTCAGGTATTATTTTTTTTAATAAACTCATCTTACGCTTTTTCAAGTTCTGCTGTTTAATTATTTTTCTATAAGAATTGAAATGTTAAAAACAAACTGAATGCCAAATGATCAATAGTAACGCGATATGCAGATGATGAAAGAATTATGGCTGATAAAAAAATCTAATTATTTAGATATCAATTACTTCAAAATCAGAAAGTAGCAAGCGCGTATTTTTTTCTAATTAGTGTGGCAAATACTTAACATTAAATTGAGTTCTACAATAACTAAATGTTGTAGATTATTTTCTATGTCTTTAAAACATGGAGGGATTATTAAGATGGAGTAAAAGTCTTTTTTAGAGCTTTTAGTTCAGCAGTAAGCAGCGTATTCTTTTCTTGTAATTCAGCAATTACATCTGCTCTGGTTTGCTCAAGTTTTTTTAATTCTGTTACGTCTCTTGTAAAACAACGCGTATGTACAAAATTATTGTCTATCCACAACACATTTGAATTTATAAGTACATGCTTTATATCGCCGTTTTTGCATTTAAGCCTGGCGGGATAGTTTTTTAAAGTTTCTTTATTAACGAGGCGGGTTAAGATATCTTCTATAATTTTTTTATCCGCATGAAAGTGACTAATATGTTTTCCAACATATTCGTCTTTTGAATAACCAAGTATATCTAATTCTACCTGGTTAGCCCAAATAATAATTCCGCTGCCGTTTACCCAATGTAGGGGTGTATATAACGCCAATTATTAGAAATTGTTTAAACAATAAATGGTAGGCAAGCGTGTAAAAGAGGTGTCTTTTGAAGAACCCTCTGTTAATTGATAATCAACTCTCTAAGTTACTTAAATCACTTTTTGTATTGGCTCCAAATAATATTTGCCGGTGGAGTAGCAGTTTTTATTTTGTCGCTACGTTCTTTTGCCAAAGCATCATTATGTTCTGTTACAGATTTATCGGTGCGATCAGTTCCTTCGGCTTTTCTATTAACAAGGCTATTTGTCTTACTGTACTTCCCTTTCCTTGCTTGTACTAATTATGGTACGGTCTTGCGGACCTTTTGTTTTTAAATCGTATGGCATATTATTTATTTTTGTTATCAGCTTGCAATACAAATGCCAATAGGCAATATATGTTTTAAGCAAGCATTAAAAGATCATATGCTTCAATTTTATTATATAGTGTTTTTCTATCGATCTTTAAAATTCTTGCAGCTTTGGATTTATTAAAATTCACTTGTTGCAAAACATATATTATCTGAAGATATTCGGCCTGTAATGCTGTTTCTTTCATGTTTAGATCTTGGGGCAATTTATCTTTTATTCTTTTTATCTCAATACCTGAATGATTTACCTGCTTTAAAAGGTCTTGTGGTAATAGTTCGGGAATAATAAAAGTTTCAGCAAGTAAAACGCAACGCTTTAAAACATTTTTCATTTCACGTAAATTACCTGGCCAGTCATAATCCAAAAAAATATTTTCTATTTCAGGAGAGAATGCAACATTTTTGCTGAGCTCCTTATTAGCTTGCTCAAGAAACAACCGGGCAAAAGCCATGATCTCTTCACCTTGTTTTCGTAATGGTAATAATTCAATTGTAAATTCATTAAAACGGTGATACAGATCCTCCCTGAATTTACCGGTGGCAGTGATCTCACTTAATTTTTCGTTAGAAGCTACAATTATTCTCACATCAATATCAGTTTCTTTTTCAGAACCCACCATCCTGATTTTTCGTTCCTGTATCACCCTTAATAAAGAGACTTGAGTATCATAAGGCAGGTTGCCGATCTCATCTAAAAAAAGAGTTCCGCCATTTGCTAATTCAAACTGGCCGATCTTTTTTTGAATGGCACCGGTAAACGAACCTTTTTCGTGTCCAAATAATTCGCTGCCTGCCAGTTCTTTTGTTAAGGCTCCGCAATCAACCGCTATGAAAGGCCCGTTTTTTCTTTTACTTTCTTTATGAATATTATAAGCAACTGATTCTTTTCCGGTACCGCTTTCACCATAAATAATTACCGAGTAATTTGTTGGCGCAACAAGTTTTATCTGGTCAAATAATTTTTCTGAAAGCTTGTTTTTTTCTATCAATAAATCAGGAAGTTCAGTTTTAACAGGTAATGCAACAGTGCTGATTTCTTGTTGAGCAGTTTCCCCGTTTATGGCCAATTCTATTAAAGGCAAAATATCGTGTGGTGCAAAGGGCTTGGATATAAAATCAAAGGCGCCGTTCTTCATCACTTCTACCGCAACTTTAACATCAGAATATCCTGAGATAATTAGTACCGGTATTTCTTCATATTGATTTTTTATTTTGATCAACAATTCGGCCCCATTTATATCTGGCAGGCGGTAATCAGAAATTACCAACTGAGCTTTATTTTCTTTCAGGTAATTTAAACCCTTATTGGCTGTTGTGGCATAGCTGGTTTCGTAGCCACTTTTATTAAGAAAGTTAGATAACAAAGTACATATCTGTATATCATCATCAATTATTAAGATCGTTTTCATAGTTGTTTAGTTCTATATATAACAAGAAATAATGTATAAATGTTTTTACATTTTAGAAAACAAATCAAAAAAATAACAATAATTAGTAGTTCACACAAAGGTAACTACGGTAAATACGTTGGTTGCCCAAATTATTTATCTGCAGGCCGACCTCCATGCATTGAATTTTTTAATAATACATCTTGATTCACTTGATAGATGAAGCAACTTGTGTGTGTGTCTAGCATTATTTATTATGAAGGGTTGTTTTTTCTGCAACGGTGTTTCGTTTATAAACAAAAACATATCCCGTTAATAACATAAAAAAGGAAATGGTAAGAAACGAAAGATTCCATACTTCAGGCTCAGCGGATACTTCTTTTACGTCATGCAGTTTTAACAAGTGATGATCAATTATACCTTCTACACAATTAAACAGGCCCCATCCAATAAACAATCCGCCGGCTAATAAACGTCCCGAGCGATCTGCATTTTTCTAAACAATAATTTCCATAGTAGTAAAATGCCTATGAACGAAACGATCAAATAGAAAAAATGAAACACGCCATCCCAAAACATATTTATACTTTTACCAAGCACAGATGTTATTTCTATTTTATTAGAAAGCATTTCATGCCACTGCAATATTTGATGTAGCAAAATGCCATCAATAAAGCCCCCCAGGCCATTGCCCAATACCATGGCGGCAGATGTTAAAGGAACAGGGTTAAAAATAGTAAGTCGGGGTTAACAGCAACAAGAGCTGTATGTTTTTTTAAGGATCACTTTGCCAATACCATTACTAGTATAGCCAGTACAATAAATGCCGATAACATAATTAACAGGTTAGGGTAGAAGGTGCTGTTGTAAATGCCCTGCTGCAGATCTTTATTACAGGTAGTGCAGGCTAAGACAGATTAGTTACAAAACAGTAAAAAGTTTAAACAAATTATGTTTTTCATGTGTTAGATTTAATGTTCTGGCCCATGCAATTTAAATACCTTATATTTATTACAAGATCGCAAATGGAACAACCTTTGCATTAACGCTTATATGAAAAAGATAGCTGACCCTGTAAAATTGCTTATACAACCCACGCAAGGGGTGATAAACGATACTGATACGTTTGACAATTTACGTTACACCAGTTCGGTAGAAACGAAAGTAGCTAATATTCTTAATCTTAAAATTTATATCCAGCCAACCGCGCGGGCTAATGAAGATCATACAATTAGTGTTATTTTTTTTGGTACCGCCGGGCAGGTGATAAGCGAATCGTTTATTTTAAAAAACATTGATGCGGGTATGGAGCTAAGCCTGTCCTCCTTAAAACCCGAATACGAAATTATTGATGTGAACCGGATAGCCTTTAGATCTGAAAAAAAATTTGAAGCCAAGGTAACCGTTTACGATATTTCTAAACCAGAAGGTGCCGCAGTACAGGTGAAAGAAGATTAGGCTTTGGCATACCGTTACACTTATTATTGCATTAATGTTTATTCTTAAGTTGGTTAAAAGATGCGCTGTTAAGAAATATATATTATATCATACGGCTCATGTATTTTTCTTTTTATTTTTTTTCTGTAGCGTGTTTGCCAAATATCTTTTGCAGCAGGCCTTTCTAATCGACCCCGATTCCACCTTACCAATTTCATTGCCGATAGACAGCTTTAAGGCGAACACAAAAGCATTATGTAGCACATAGTCTATTACCTGCGTTTCGGTTTTGGAGTAGTAGTTTCTTCCATGCCGGTATATATAAAAACAACACGCTACTGTTTATTAAAATCCACATTAAAAAGTGCAATTAATATTGGACCTAACATAAAAGGAGAAATTATGTTTGACCTATTGTAAAAGGAGAACGTTAAAAGATGTAATTAAACTTTTAAAAATCCCTTAATTTATTTTGTTATACGTTTACAATTGAATCGCGCAGATTTTTGATCTTGTCATGATCTGCTTTAATTAACCTTAATTGATCGCTGATCATCAGCTGTTGTACAGCGCTTAAGCTTTCGTCAAGTACTTCTTTGTAAGTATCTACTGCCACATCTTCGCCGGTTTCGCAGGAGTTAAGAATCGTTTTACGATCATTATCCACTAATGCTGCTTTAACATCCATCCAGACCCTGAAAAATTTGCCAGATATTTTTGTACCCTCAACCGGTGTTCCGCCTAATTTATGAACTTCGTTTGCTAGCTCAGCTCTACATTGTTGGCTGGTTTTAATTAATTCAGAAAATAATGATTTAAGATCCACTTCTTTTGTTTCTTTTGAAGCTGTTACATAACCTTCAATTCTATCGTTATTAATTTCGATAAGTTTGTTTAGCGCTGTAATTGATTTTTCGGTTTCCATTTGTTTATTTTTTTTGTTAAACAGTTTTAAGGTCAATTTATTTCGATAAGATGTGATCTACACCTATCTCCTGGGCATTGGCCCGTTATTGTCTTGACCCTTTGCTTTTTTTCTGAAAATTAAAATAACAAACACTATGCCCGCAATTATTAATGCGATTGCTGTTATCATATTTTTTACCAGAGTTACTCAATTTGTATGCCAGTAAATAAAGCCCGGCCTGAGGTATCTCAGCACTTTAATTTATAGTTTTTAGAACACCTGAGATGAAGATTAATTTCCATAGTCATCTTTTTTGTGGAAAAAATGGGACGTGGTAAATACGTTTTCTCAATATTGAATTGTTTTTTAAACATTTAAAAACGGGTCTAATTTTGAAAACTAAGGATGCAAATGATAGAAATCAAGAGCTAAAGAATTCTGTAATAAACCACAATTAATATGTCACCAAATTGTTGGCATAAATTTGTTATATATCCTTATAAAAAAAATAAGTCCTGGTTGTAAATTTAATTAAGTAATATGTCTAGAAACGGACCAACAATATTAGTAGATGATGATTCTGATGACTTAGAATTAATAACTCAGGCGTTAAAAGAACTACAGCTAAAAAACACGATTAAGTCTTTTGTTAATTCCCTTGATGCTTTTGACTATTTATGCAAAGCAGCCGAAAATCCTTTTATCATTTTGTGCGATTTAAATATGCCCTTACAAAATGGACTTGAATTTAAGGAACAAATTGATCTTGACCCTAAACTCAGAGAAAAGAGTATACCATTTATTTTTTACTCAACCTCTGTCGATCCTTATGCTGTTACAACTGCTTATAGATTATTGACGATACAAGGATATTTTCAGAAAGGCAGTTTATTCTCTGAAATTGTGGACGATCTCAAAGTTATAACTGAATATTGGAAAAAATGTCGTCATCCCAATTCTAAGTAGTTGTAAACTGTAAGTAAAATGAAATTTTGTCATTTTGGCGACAATTTATTTCTGAGTTTTTTTCTAATTGTTATTTAATTAATCCTGTTCTCATACTGTAGCGGATCAAGGAAGCCATGTTATTAGTATTAGTCTTTTCAAGCAACTTATATCTTCGCATCTCTATTGTTCTCACACTAACACACAATTTTTGAGCTATATCGTTATTTGTTAAACCTTCTGCTACCAAAAATAAAATTTCCATTTCGTTTTTTGTTATAGCATTGTGTAATAAGGATGGCGATTCAAAGTCTTTTATCGCGTTAAAATTATTAATGAATTTAAAAATAAAAGCTGTGCAAATATATAAACCTGTTCGGGTAACTTTATCAATACCATACGATAGTTCCTTCGCGCTTGCGTTTTTTGTCATATAACCACTTATACCTGCCTCCAGGGCTTCTTTAAGAAATAACGGACTATCCTCATGATCAGATAGAATTATTATTTTGGCCTTTGGTAAATTATTCTGGATTTCTTTAATTAATTGAATTGGGTTAGGGAACGTTTGATTTAATTCAATTAACAATACATCAATCTTGTTGTTAAAATGAGGATTATTTGGCTGATAATTTTTATCTGAACCAACCAGAAAAAGATTCTCTTCCAACTCCATAAGTGCCATAATTCCTTCACAAATTATTGTGTGTTCCACTATTAAAAATACATTTATTGCCATAGTTATAGTTGACTTTATAATTCTATTAAAAGAGATAATATACCCTAACTTAAACTAACAAAAACGGAAGGTAAATGTTTAAAGAAGATTAACGCTATTTGTATTAACTACTGGTCCTTTTGTTATCTTTGATAATATTTATGAGTAATGCCTGACACAATTCAAGAAGAACACTTTTCTGAACACAAAATAATTACCCAATTATTTGATACCCAGCCGGACTCAGTGGTTTGGTTTATTCCAAAATTTGCCGCAAATAAATTAATACCAGTAGATTTTGAAGTTGGATATTGTAATACTGCCGCTTGTTCAATTTTAAATGGTACAAAAACACAGATCCTTGGTTCACTTCTCAGATCTTCGGCTCTTATCGATGAGGGTTCCCGAAATATAATTTGGCAACAATGCCTTGATGTATGGCTAACTGGGAATTACAATGAGTTTACTTATTTTAGTCCGGGGATGGACAAACATTTTCATGTTCAAAGAAGTAAGATACAAAACGGTATCTTAAGTATTACCCGCGATCATACTAAATTTATAAAAAACCAGGAGGAGAAAGAGCTACAATCTAAGTTGCTCAATCAGATTATTGAATCATCTTCCAGTGGGATCTGCCTTTACGAGTCCATACGTAATAGAGAAGGGAATATTATTGATTTTAAGTTGAAAGTAGCGAATGAACGATCAGCCGAAATTACGAGTTTTACTTTAGAGGAATTATATAAATACACTGTAAAAGAGTTAATGATTATCAGAGGGCAATCAAACCTTTTTGAAGTTGTTAGTAACGTAGTGGAAACCGGTGATCCCGTATATATGGAATATTTTGCAGTAGAGAGAAAACAATGGATAGCATTCTCTATAAAAAAATTTAACGACGGTTACTTATTAAACTATATAGATATAACTGTTACGAAAAATCTTGAAGAAAAGGCGAGGCACCAGGCAAATATGCTAACAGGTATAATAAACACTTCCATTACAGGATTAATAACACTTGAAGCTGTTTATGATTTTTCTGGAAAAGTTGAAGATTTTAACTTCGTTCTTTTAAATAATGCAGCTGAAAAAATTCTTGGTATAAAAAATGAGGATAAAAATAAATCATATCTTACATTATTTCCCGGTTCAAGATCAAATGGTTTTTTCGACCTTTATCTAAATGTTTTAACAACAGGTATACCAGTAACCAAAGAGTTCTTTTATAAAGGGGAAGGTTATAACGGATGGTATTTTATTTCGGTATCAAAAATGAATGACAGCACTCTTGTTCAGTCGTTTGCTGATATAACAAATAACCGCGAAATTAAATCTTAATGCTTAATTATAGGTTATAAGAAGGGAGATCACCAGTAAAGGATCTCGAATGCTGTTTATTTGCTTCAACGATATAAAAAAATTAATTGGCATAATTTTAGAATGGGAAAAGTAAAAAATCAACCATGAAAACAATCTTTTGTATCTTAACATTTACGGCAGTTATTCTAACTGCATGTAATAATGAACCTGTTCAAACAGCGAGCCCGCAAACTAATTCTTCTCAAACCCAATCAAATCAAACCGATTCGTCTGGAAATAATAATGCAAGCTCAGCTGAAAATAATTCTAATAGCAATCCTGTTAATGAGTCTGATCAGATGGTTCCTGAAAATACCGGGCCAAGAACTCCCACCACCAATCCATAACCTTTAATACCAAATTCATATATAATATAGTCCAATTTTGCTTATTTGATTTTATTTGCTATATTTGGACTATATTATAAATGGATATTATGGCTTTACCAAAAAAAATCTATGTAAAAGAAAGCATTAAG
>JACDED010000224.1 GCA_013816615.1 Bacteroidota bacterium | reverse complement strand
GCTATGTGATGTGCGGTATGATCGGTCACGGTGATGCTTTTGTATTGCGCGATCCAAACGGAATTCGTCCGGGATATTTTTACCAGGATGATGAAGTAATTGTGGTAGCAAGCGAAAGACCTGTTATACAAACAGTATTTAATGTGCCTTTTGAAAGTGTAAAAGAAATTAAACCCGGCCACGCTATCATTATTAAAAGAAACGGAACGCTTACTGAAGAAGAAATTATCGAACCGCAAAAAAAATTATCCTGCTCGTTCGAGCGTATTTATTTTAGCCGTGGTAACGACGCCGAAATTTATAAAGAGCGTAATCAGTTAGGAAGAAATTTAACCGGAAGTGTTTTAAAAGCAGTTAATAACGATCTTGAAAATACTGTTTTCAGTTATATTCCAAACACTGCAGAAGTTGCTTTTGGCGGGCTTATTGAAGGACTTGATGATTATACAAATATCTGGAAGGCCGAAGAAATTATAAAATTAAAAGGAAATTTATCAGGACCGGAGTTAAAAAAAATATTAGCAACGCATCCCCGCATTCACAAAGTAGTTTTAAAAGATGCCAAGCAACGCACTTTTATTACCGCTGATGAAGGCCGCGATAGCCTTGTAAATTTAGTATATGATATTACCTATGGCACCGTAAAAAAAGGTGTTGATAGTTTGGTTATTTTAGATGACAGTATTGTACGCGGCACAACTTTAAAACAAAGCATTTTAAGTATTTTGGATCGTCTCGGACCTAAAAAAATAATTGTTGTAAGCTCGGCACCGCAGATAAGATATCCTGATTGTTATGGCATTGATATGGCTGTAATGAGCAAATTTGTTGCCTTTGAAGCTGCTATTGCATTATTAAAACAACAAGGCAAAGAAGATTTTATTAAAGATGTTTATCAGCGCGCTAAAACAGAAGTTGAAAAACCAAAAGAAGAACAGGTAAATCTTGTAAAAGAAATTTATGCGGGTTTTTCTCCGGAGCAGATCTCTGATAAAATTGCAGAATTAATAAAACCTAAAAATCTTAATGCCGAATTGGTTCTTATCTATCAAAAGCTGGATGGCTTGCACAGTGCCTGCCCTCAGAATTTAGGCGACTGGTATTTTAGCGGTAACTACCCTACTCCGGGTGGAAATAAAGTAAGCAACCAGGCTTTCATAAATTATATTGAAGGTAATAATGTGAGAGCATATTAACATGTAAAAGGGAAAAGGTAAGATGGAAAATGTTGGAGCAATCCATTTTACATTTGCCATTTTATATCTTACATTAAATAAATAAAGGAATCATTCTTCAAGAACACTTATACTATTTATTCCATCTATTTGAATGGTGCGTTTACCGCCATCTTTTTTAGGAATATTAATGGAAGAACCATATTCATTCTTTGTTTTTGTAATAAACTTAACGGTATAAGTTCCGGCTTTTATTTTTCTGAATTCTGTTGTAGCTTGTTTTTCTACCTGCGTAAATACAATTGTATTATTTCCAATAACCACAGAATCTAAAGTCTCAGTATTGAAATTAGAAACCCTTACTTCATAACCTTTAGAGCAGGACGAAAAAATAATTCCAGTTGCAAATAAAATAAGTACAAAAAATATTTTAAACGGTTTCATTATTCTAATTTAATCAAAATTTCCGACTCATTTCACGTTCAATATCCCGTTTCTTAATATCATCGCGTTTATCAAATAATTTTTTTCCCTTTGCCAAAGCAATTTCCATTTTCGCAAACCCTTTTTCGTTAACAAATAACCGTGTTGGTATAACCGTTAATCCCTGGTCTTTTACTTTTTTCAGAAGCTTACTTAACTCCTGTTTTGTCAAAAGTAATTTTCGTTCACGTAATGCTTCGTGCTGGTAAAAGGAGGCATCTTCATATTCAGCAATATGCAAATTCCTAACAAATAATTCCTCGTTCCTGAAATAACAATAACTATCCGATAAACCCGCTTTACCGGCGCGAATAGATTTGATCTCCGTTCCCCGCAATACCATTCCTGCTACCAGTGTATCTAAAAACTGGTAATCAAATTTTGCTTTTCGGTTCTCAATGTTAATGGTATTGCTTAATTTAGCCACATAGCAAAGTTACAATTAAAAATGCAAGATTCTTCTATTTTATTAAAAGCAGTTTCAGTAACCGAAATTAAAAAAGTTGCAGAGCTTGCAAAAGTTATCTGGGCAAAACATTACCCATCTATTATCGGACAAGAACAGGTTGATTATATGTTACAAAACATGTACAACCACGAAAGTCTTTTACAACAAATACAAGAAAAAGCACAGCAGTTTTATTTTATAATTTCAAATAACGAAACGATTGGTTTTATTTCTGTTACCAATGAAAAGAACGACTGTTGGATGCTGAACAAGTTTTATGTTTTAGAAGAAAAAGCAGGCAAAGGCACGGGCACAAAGGTTTTAGAAGAAATAATAAAAGTAATTCAACCAAAAAAAATACGCTTAACGGTTAACCGTAAAAATTACAAATCCATCAATTTTTATTTTAAGAATGGTTTTAAGATCGATTCTTTAGCCGTTTTTGATATCGGTAACGGATTTGTGATGGATGATTTTATAATGGTGTGGGAACAAAAAAGCCGTTAGTCTTTAGTCGCCAGTCCTAAGCCAGGAAAAACAGGATTTTAAAGTACAGAATTCATTTCGACAGGCTCAATGGCCGCTTATATTGGTCGCTGAGCTTGTCGAAGCGAAACTAATTTTTATCTTCCAACATTTTCTCCAGCGAATACATTTCATCCCTCAAACGCGCGGCTTCATTAAAATTCATTTCTTTAGCGGCACGCAACATAGCAGATTTTGCTTTTGCAATTTGTTTTTTGAGTTCATCGGCACTCATATATTGAACCACCGGATCCGCAGCAATATCCAACGCCTCCGGTTCCAAATAAACCCTCACTAATTTACCATCCACTGTAATTTCGGTTCCGCTCATAGTTGGTTGTAATAATTTCTTTTTACCTGCCTGCACAGGTGTTATGTTATGCTTAATATTATATTCAATTTGTTTTTTTCTTCGGCGTTCTGTTTCTTCCATGGTCAATTTCATGCTGTCTGTAATTCTATCAGCATACATAATTACGCGGCCGTTAACATTACGCGCAGCGCGGCCAACCGTTTGCACCAAACTTCTTACATTACGTAAAAAACCTTCCTTATCTGCATCTAAAATTGCCACCAAACTTACTTCCGGCAGATCCAATCCTTCACGCAATAAATTAATTCCAATCAACACATCAAACATACCTATGCGTAACTGACGTAAAATTTCCACACGCTCTAAAGTATCCACCTCACTATGAATGTAACGGCAACGTACATTTAATTTGGTGAGATATTTTGTTAGCTCTTCTGCCATTCGTTTAGTTAAAGTCGTCACCAAAACACGTTCGTCTTTTGCAACTACTTTATGAATTTCATCTAGCAAATCATCTACCTGATTAGAGCATGGGCGCACTTCAATTAAAGGATCTAAAATGCCGGTAGGGCGAATTAATTGTTCAACTACAACTCCCCCGGATTGCTCCAGTTCAAAATTTGCCGGTGTTGCGCTAACATAAATTACCTGGTTCAACATTGCATAAAATTCTTCAAACTTTAGCGGACGATTATCCAAAGCGGAAGGCAAACGGAAACCGTATTCCACTAAATTTATTTTACGACTTAAATCGCCACCATACATTGCCCCCACTTGTGGAATAGACACATGGCTTTCATCAGCTATTAATAAAAAATCAGCCGGAAAATAATCTATTAAACAGAATGGT
>JACDED010000128.1 GCA_013816615.1 Bacteroidota bacterium | reverse complement strand
CAACAACCCGGCTTTCAATGGGCAAAAAGCATGGGTGGAAGCATAGGCGACGAAACTCCCTCAGCAATTACAACCGACGCCTCAGGCAACGTTTATACCATTGGTGTTTTTACCAGCTTAAGCGATTTTGACCCGGGGCCTTCAACATATACTTTAAACGCAACTGCTCCGTCCGATATTTTTATTTCAAAGCTCGATGCAGCCGGAAATTTTGTTTGGGCAAAAGCAATTGGCGGACCATCAGGTGACGTACCTTATTCAATTGCAGCAGATGCAAACGGTAATGTATACTCTACCGGTTGGTTTGATGGAACAACTGATTTTGATCCGGGCGCAGCTAATTATAATTTAACTGCAGCTCTTAGAGATCAGTTTATTTTAAAACTTGATGCCGGAGGAAATTTTGTTTGGGCAAAACAAATTGGTGCATCAACCGCTTCTATGAATCCAGTAGCTATTGCTTTGGATGCAGCAGGAGATGTATACACCACCGGAAATTTTGAGGGTACCGCCGATTTTGATCCGGGTGTTGGCACGTATACTATGGTTTCTACCGGAGCTTCAGATTTGTTTATTTTAAAAATTGATGCCGCGGGTAATTTTGTTTGGGCAAATAGGTATGGGTCGGTTGGAAATGACTATGTAAAAGGTATGGCGCTCGATGCTTTCGGTACGGTTTATACCATTGGTACTTTTGATGCTGCAATCGATTTCGGTCCATCCCTAAATAGTACTACACTCACACCTGTAAGTGGTGCTGACATGTTTTTTTCTGTAGTTGATGGTTCGGGTAATTTTATTTTTGCCAAGCAGCTGGGCGATCCCGGAAGTTTTGCGATACCTTATTCTATTGATATTGATGCGCAAAATAATATTTATGCCACAGGCATTTTTGGTGGCGGATTAGATTTTGACCCCTCAGCAAACACTGCGAATTTAAATTCAATTGGCAATGTTGATGGTTTTATTTTAAAATTAGATGCTGCCGGAAATTATGTATGGGCGAAAAATATTGGCGGGGCTAACGCTTCCTGCCTTGCCACATGTATAAAAACAGATGCTATACACAACGTTTATATTACCGGCTATTTTGATATGCCCATAGACTTTGATCCGGGTCTTGCAAGCAACGTCCTTAATGTTTCAGGATCGCTTGATGCTTATCTTTTAAAACTTGATCCTACAGGAAATTTTACATGGGTTAAAAAATTTGGCGGGAACGGATTAGATATTGGAACCGCTATTGCGCTTGATCCCGCAAGTAATATACATCTTACAGGCAGGTTTGAACAAAGTGCAGATTTTGATCCTACAGCCGGCACTACAACGCTCACTTCAGCTGGCTGGACAGATGTATTTATTGTTAAGTTAAATCAATCTCTTACAGGGCTAAAGGAACAAACAACAGCTAACGCATTAAGTGTTTTTCCTAATCCCGCAAAAGAAAATATAACTATAGAATTAGATCAGGCAGCCTTTGATAAACTAACCGGCAACGTAACTATTGAGATCTATAACGCGTTAGGACAAAAATTATCACAAGAAACACTTAACGATAAAAGATCGGGGATAAATACAGCATTCTTAACCAAAGGATTATACGTTGTAAGAATTATAAATAATGAAAGTGTAATTGCCACTCAAAAAATAATAAAAGAATAAAATACATCCCGGCTATTGATAAGATCAGTAGCCGGATCTTTTTTTTGACAGACTGCTTTACATTACGTTTCAATAATATCAACCTTTAAATAGAATATCATGAAAAAAATTATACTTTTTTTTAGTCTCGTTCTTTCATACACGCTTACGCATTCCCAAACAACATTTAACTGGGCAAAACAAGTTGGCGGTGTTGGTAATGATAAGGCAAAGACCATTGTGGTTGATGCTTTAGGCAATGTTTATAACGCAGGGGGCTTTTCCGGTAATGTAGATATGGATCCAGGGCTGGGAACGTTTACTTTAACATCTTTGGGCGCAGAAGATATATTCATTTCAAAATTGGATGCTGCCGGAAATTTTATCTGGGCAAAACAAATTGGTGGCTCACAACAAAATTACATTTCTTCAATTGTGTTGGATGCTGCAAACAACATCTATGCTACAGGTTACTTTAATGGAACGGTTGATTTTGATCCAGGTGCAGGAATTAGCAATCTAAGTTCAAATGGAAATTCTGATGCCTTTATTTTAAAGCTTGATGCCAATGGGAATTTTTTATGGGCCAATAGCACAGGTGGCACAGGCAATGATTATGGTATTGATATCACAACAGATCCTTCCGGAAATATTTATACATGTGGCTCCTATACTGGAACAGTAGATTTTGATCCTTCTGCTGCAACATTAAACCAAAGCTCCAACGGCATGCAGGATGTTTTTATTTCGAAGTCAGACGGAAACGGGCTTTTGACATGGGCAAAAAGTATTGGCGGATCAAGTTTTGATCTTTCACGTAGTATTGCTGTTGATGTAACGGGCAACGTTGTCGTTACGGGGTATCATGCCGGAGTTTCCGATCTTGATCCGGGGCCAGCAAGCTATACCTTAAGCTCATTAGGATATGATGCCTTTATTCTTAAATTAGACCAGGCAGGTAATTTTATTTTTGCAAAACAATTTGATAATATTTATTCAAGTAGCGGTAATATGTCTTCAGCGCTTACATTAGATGCTTCAGGAAATATTTACACGGCCGGTAATTTTAGTGGTGCTGCGGATATGGATCCCGGAGCGGGAAATTTTATTCTTTCCTGCAGTGGCGGTCTTTCTGTTGGTGCAAGTAATACATTTATCTCGAAACTAGATGCGAATGGCAATTTTGTTTGGGCAAAAAAAATAACCGGCACAAATGCTTCGTATGATCTGGCTTTAGACCCATTAAATAATGTTTTTATTGTTGGGTATTTTACAGGCACCTGTGATTTTGATCCTGCTGTTGCAGTGTATAATCTGAGTGCGGTTGGTTCTTCTTCAACAGTACAAGGCAACTCAGATATTTATATTTTAAAGCTTGATTCAACCGGAAATTTTATTTGGGCATACGCAATGGGCGGTTCTTCTGAAGATGCTGCCACAGCAGTTACCGTTGACGCAAACGGAACTATTTACAGCTGTGGTTATTTTGATGGCAACGCTGCAGATTTTGATCCTGGCATCAACGTTTTTCCATTTTCAACTATTGGTAATAAAGATATCTTTATTCAAAAAATGGCACAAACAACTCTTGGAATAAAAGAGTTTACGTTTTTAAACAAAATAACTGTTTTTCCTAATCCGACAAAAGAAAATTTAACTATAGAATTAAATGAAGTAGCCTTTGATAAACTAACAGGTGAAATAAACATTGAGATCTATAATGCATTAGGACAAAAATTATCACAAGAAATACTTATCGCTAAGCGATCGGGGATAAATACCGCATCCTTAACCAAAGGATCATACGTTGTAAGAATTATAAATAACGAAACAGTTATTGCCACACAAAAAATAATAAAAGAATAAAATACATTCCGGCTATTGAGAAGATCAGTAGCCGGATTTTTTGAACTAAAGATCTTTACAAACGCCTACTATCTCACCTATTCGGTTCATGATATCATCTTCATGGGCACAACGATCATCACTAAAACTAACACGCTGTGTTTTGTCGCTTAGTTCAAAAGCTACACTGGTTGTACAACCCCCGATTGGAATATTTAAACCATGAGTACACAACTTATGGATCTGTTCCATTTTTTCATTGCTTAATTTTACGGTACCTTTACATTTGATTGTTTTATCCTTGGGGTTATATCTTTTCACATAAGCAACCTCAAAATAATTCACTTTTTTAATAAAAGCATACTCTACCGAAACACTATGAAAACAGCCATTAGAACCTATCAGTAAAGAAAATTTTTCTTGTAGAAAAATGTTGTTAATGATCTTTGTTTGTTTAGCTATTGTGTCTTTATTAAGCTGTGCGGGATAATCAAAAGTCACAGCCTTCTGTGAAAAACAGAAAAAAGGAATAAATAAAAATAATAGTATAGCTCTTTTCATTTTATAAAACTATCTACAAAAAATTATTTTATTTCTTTTATAAATTTGCCCTTCCTGTACATTTCTGTATTTGTTACTTTACCATCATTATTGTATCGTGTTGCCGGACCATTAGGCAGACCATCCTTAAAATTAACAAGGTATCCTACATTTCCTTTTTCGTTATAAAGTTTTAAGGCGCCTTCCGGTTTACCATTCAAACAATCTCCTTCCCTTTCTTTTGAGCCATCTTCATGATAAAAAATAAAATGCCCTTTCAAAGGTTCACCTTTTTCTGTAAAAAATAAACGCAATCCTTTCATTTTGCCTTTTTTGTATAACCCTGTATGTTTAATTTGTCCATTCTCATAAAACGAAATGTAAGGGCCATCCCGCTCTCCTTTTTTATAAGTGGTTTCGTGTTCTATTTTACCACTTTTATAATAATGTACTTGCTTTCCTTCCCGGAAACTGTTTTTATAATTCAGTGTACTTTTTACTGTACCATCCTCATTATAACTTGTTGAATACCCTTCTATTTTATTATCTCTATAAAAAAACTGTGTTTTAATTTTACCGCTTTCAAAAAAAAAATAAGCCCAACCATTTAATTTATTATTATTAAATGAATATTCATTGGTTTTTAAACCTCCTTTAGAATAATGAACTTCTTTATTCTTTAAGCCCTCCTTATAATAAACAATAGATTGTATCTTCCCCGGATACTCATAAAAATTAGTATCAATGGTTCTTACCTGCGCAGTGGTATATAAACAGTTAAGAACAAAAAATATAATTATAATAACACGCAGCAGCATACTATTTTATTCTGTAAGACTGATTTCAATTCTGTTTTCCGTTTCTTTTTTGGCATTACCATAACCCAGATATACGATCCTTTTAGGATGAACACCTTTACCCACCAAATAATTATAAATAAAATGAGCGCGATCTTCATACAGTTTTATAGCGCTTGCAGAACCTCCATCCGGAAAACCTGAAATAACTATATCTTCCGAGTTATTTTTTACTTCATCTAATATCTCCGGTAAAGCAGCATTAGAAGCAGCGGTAAGACTTGTTGTAGTGGAAATAAAAAAAAGTATAAATGATTTTTTTATGTCGTTTTTTACTGCGAAACTATTTACCACTTTCTTTTCTTTAACTGAATCTGTTTTTACAAAGGGTTCTTCTTTTTGCTTCACCGGTTTTATATTCTCTTTTTTCACAATTGGTTTAGTAATAGTTTCAGGACAAAACAAAAATGAAACAGAATATTGATGTGGAAAAGCGGCGGGATCGTTAAAATACCAAATAGTTTCCCAATTATTTTCTTTATTAGCTACTTGTGCTATTTGCGAGGTTTGATTCTTTTTTAATACCGTAGCTGTAACGATCATGTTATCGGTATTAAAACCAAGCTTGTGATCAAAGCTCCAGTCGGGCCAGGCAGTTTTATTTATTTTTATCTTGATGTCCCCGCAATTCTTATGGTCGCCAGGCGCATCATCACTCAAATGCTCCCAAAATAGCTTGCCGCCTTTTATATGAAGCTTCGATTCTCCATCAATACACACATCTATCAACATCGTTTTGCAATCTTTTTGTGCGTTAAGCAAAAAAGACAAGAGTGAAAAAGCAGTTATAAAATAATTTTTCATTTTTGGATCCAATTAGCTCTTTAAGCCGCTTACATAAAATGAGTTTAAATTACAAAAAAAGATCTTAAATACTAAATTCCATTTGTTTGTTACCATATAAATTAGCTACCTTTAATATCAATATGCGCCATCTTTTTGTTTTTTTTATCCTTGTTTTTTCCTGCTTCACTACTCCAATAGATGCGCAGGAACAAACTGAAGTGCCCGACACTGTTTACACTGGTATTTATATTACCAGTATACATGATATTGATTTTAAACAAAAAGAATTCACGATTAATTTGTGGCTTTGGTTGAAATACAAGAACAAAGATTTTGATTTTGTACAAAACCTGGAAGTGCCGGGTGCCAAAACAGTTATAAAGTCATTCTCAACCATAGATACTACAGGAAGCCGTATTTATCTTTTAATGAAGCTGCAATGCGTTATGAAAGATTCATGGCAGATAAACAGCTTTCCGTTCGACAGGCAAAAACTACGTTTATCAATTGAAAACTCGCAGTATGATGCCAAATCGTTAGTGTTTGCTGCTGATACAGTTGGTAAACATTACGATCCACGCTTTACAGTTAATGGCTGGTCTATTGATTCGTTTGATATTGCAACACGAATAAAAACATACGAAACAGGTTTTGGTGATGATGATCTTGTAAAGCCCCGCTCAGAATATGGACAGTTTAGAGTGAGGATAGGCTTGGCACGTGCCGCCATGGGCCTGTTTTTTAAAATGTTTATTGGTATGTATGTGGCTTTTTTAATTGCTTATGCCTGCTTTTTTATTCATGCAGATAGTGTTGAATCACGTTTTGGGTTAAGCGTGGGCTCTTTGTTTGCTGTGATAGGTAACAAATATGTGATCGACTCTGCCCTACCCGAATCAAGCTCATTTACCCTTGTTGATACATTACATGGCATTACGCTCATTTTTATTTTTACTGTAATTGCCTGTACCATTTATGCCTTAAATCTTTTAAAAAGAAGCGAAATTAAACGCGCCAACCGTTTTGATAAAATAGCCTCAATAATTTTATTAAGCATTTATGCTTTGCTGAATGTGTTTTATATCTGGAACGCGAGCGAGGTTTAACAAAATCTATTTCCTCTCCAGCCCTACCAATATCTTACTCGTTCAAAAGACTACCAGACTTTTGCCGCCCTCTCCACAGAGGGGTATTGTGTTAGCTTACTCGAGGAGGAAAAATTCCATTTGCACTTTATTTAGATAAGCTCAATTCTCTTACCGAACAAAAAACCCTGGCTACGATTTTTACGTATATATGTTTAAATTGCACTGTATGAAAAAAGCCAAAATCTCTCTTAGCCTTCTATTTATTTTTATTTTATTTTCGTTAAACAGCAAAGCTCTTGAACATCCAAAATGGTCGCGTTTTGATGCAGAGATCTTTGCTAAGGCAAAAAAAGAAAACAAACTGGTGTTATTACATCTTCGCGCTAACTGGTGCCACTGGTGCCATGTAATGGAAGAAAAAACATATGCTTTACCAAAAGTTATCGCCTACCTCGATAAAAATTATATTGCCTGTATGGAAGATCACGATGAGCGACAGGATCTTACCAGCTTATACAGCGATTACGGCTGGCCTGCCACCATTGTGTTTGATGGCGACGGTAATGAATTGATGAAAGAGCCCGGTTACATTCCTGCAGAAGAACTTTTAGAAAAACTAACGAAGCTTAAAAAAACACCTGTGCCTTTAAGTAAAGACCGTGTAGAGGCTGATCCAAAAAAAGCAAGCGAAAACGGAACGCAAAATTCACTAACTGAATTAAAAAAAATGTTCAATAATTCTTTAGATCGTGAAACAGGCGGTTTTCATTTCGGACAAAAATATATTGAGTTTGACACTTACGAATACGCCTTCATACATTTTAAAACAGATACAGCTTTAAAAAGATGGTTAAAAATTACGGTAGATAATTCTACCGGCATTTACGATAAGGCCTGGGGTGGCGTTTACCAATATTCTACAAATAACGACTGGAACCATGTACATTTTGAAAAATTATTATTTATACAGGCACGTTATATAAAAATGTATTGCTGGTATTACAAGATGTTTAATGATGCTGAAGCATTAAAAAAAGCAGAAGGCATTGTAAAATATGTAGATCGTTTTTTAAAATCGCCCGATGGCGGATATTACAATGCGCAGGATGCCGATCTTATCCCCGGAGAAAAAGCGCAGGATTATTTTGACCTGAGTGATGCCGAAAGAATAAAAAAAGGAATTCCCGCCATTGATAAAAGCGTTTACACCAGCGATAATGCACAGTATGCAGAAGCATTAACGATTTTATGGGCAACAAGCGGTAACGGCGCATATTTAAAAGACGCTTTAAAAACGATTGATTTTTTAAAAACAAAACGTAAACAAGGTAATACCTATATGCATGGTGAAAAATATGCAGCTACTACTTCTTTAAAAGATAATAGTGCCATGCTAAAAACATTAATGTTATTATACCGTGCTACACATAATGAAGCATATAAAACAGAAGCCGGAGAACTGGTAAACGAGATCGCTGCTAATTTTAATTCAGGCAAAGGTTATTTTTACACATACATTGGTAATAGCGCTATTAAGTCAACCTATAATGTTTCAGAAAATATTGATGCATGCCGTTTATTAAATTACAGTTCTTATTATTTTAATCAACCGTCTTATAAAAAATATGCAAAGGAGATCTTAAGTTTTTTAACTAACGAAACAGTATTTAATACTTTGTCTACAGAACCCGGTATTTTAAACGCCGCTGAAGAACTAAACTACGAACCTATTAATGCAGCACTCATGCTAAAAAAAGGCGATGCATTAACACCGGATTATTTAAAAGAAACAATTGCTTTTCCACGATTTTATTTTAACAGCGTTATTTATGATAAAGGAAATGTAATTGAAGATAAAAAAGATCTGTTCGATTCGTTTGACGATAATTTTATGGTATTGTGCACTTCTTCTTATTGCAGCTCTCCCCTTTTTAATACAAAAGAGTTTACAGAGTTTATGTATAAAAGGGTGCTGGAGAAGTAGGTTTGTCATTGTTAAGCTCTTTTCTAATTGCCTAATCAGCTAGCGGCCTAGCTAAGCTCGCGGCTATCTCTACAAAAGATCAAAATGCATTACCCGAACAACTAACTGCATAATTTACGCGTTAAGCACATTTAATATTTTGGTCTATTAAATTTTGCGTTAGGGATTGCAGCGAAAATCCTTTTTAGCTTTTTCAGCTAAAAAGATTGTAGCGGAAAGCCTGGGCCGGAGGCAACGCCCAAAAACAAACATTATTATTATTATTATTATTATTATTATTATTATTGATAGCTGCTATTTGCGTTTACTAGCTAACAATCCTTAACAACATTCCAATTTAAAAATCTTTATCTTTATAACATGAAATGGAATCAATTAACTGATATAAAACAATTAGAGATAATAGATCTTGAATCATCTACACAAAAAGTTTTGATCTTTAAACACAGTACGCGTTGCAGCATCAGCGATGCTGCATTAGGCAGAACAGAACGTAAATGGAATGATGACGATTCAAACAAATTAAAACCTTATTATTTAGATCTTCTTGCTCACCGTGATATTTCAAATGCTATTGCAGAGCGTTATCATGTTATGCACGAATCGCCGCAGGCATTAATTATCTCAAACGGTAAATGCATTTTCTCGCAAACACATATGGAAATAAATGTGAATGATCTGATAGATGTTACGGGTAAATAACAGAAAATAAATAACAAAAAAGCAGGCCAATAAGCCTGCTTTTTTTAATTAACTGCATATACTACACTGTGTGATTCCCATAGCTTCGGAACTTCCAGCTTATCGATCATTTTTTCGATAGCCATACCGGGAATTGGAAATTCACGGTTTTTGTTTTGCGACATGAGCATTTTGTAAGGCACCTCGAGGTAAATGATTTTAATTACCGGATCATACACTTCAAAAAGATCAATTAACTGCGTGCGCATTTGCGCAGTAATATTTGTAGCGTTCCAAACAAAAGGCTTGCCTGCTCTTAAACATTCGCGCGCAGCTTCTTTTGCTTCCTGTATGATCCTTCCGTTACCTTTTGTATCATTATATTTTATCTTTAGTTTACGCCTCATATCATCTAACGAAATGATAGTATGGTCACAAAGATGTTTTTTTATATAATGATCTTTACCACTGCCGGCAATACCCGATAATAATACTGCTTCTGATTTTGTTGCATCAAAAGGTACATAATCCGGACTCTGATCTTCTTTTCTGAAAAATAAAAACCTGGCCAGCCCACTTGGAAATTGTTTTGGTTTGCCCCAGCAATCCTGCTCAATGCACAACTCTTTAAACATATCAATCTTATACAGCAACTCTTTTTTATCACTGCATATACGCCCTAACACATCAGCCTTAGCCAACATTACAAGAAGTTGTGTGTCTACTTCAAGACTTGCTTTTAATAATGCCTGAACAGGATTTTGTTTTTCAAATACCCACAAAGGTAAGCCATGATAACGAACCAAACCTACAATTGCTTCACGCGTTTCGAACGGTGTATTAAAATCACGGTATAAAATTTGTCGTGTAGTAAGCGCACCTTTTTTTGCGTGTCCCGGTGAAACTATATTTCCCAGCTCATCGGTACTTGTTGTAGATCTTTTTTCTATATCATGCATTAAAGCGGATGTCCATAAGATCTCTTTCTGATCTTCGGGTAGCAATTGGTATTCATTCAACTTTTCCAATTCACATAATACCATTTGCGTATGCACGGCCACATCACCCTCTGCATGATACACAGGGCTTTGAGGTACGCCATGCATATCATTTACCCAGGTAAATTTACGCAGCTCTTCCCAATTTTTATTTTTACTTATGATCCACATTTTTTTCAAATTTTAATAGCGCGCGTTTCCAGTTTCTCGTCCAGTGCTCATCTGTCTTCACATGTCCTTTTCTTACATATTTAAAAACATTTTGCTGGAAATCCGCAACGCTGTAATTATTTTTATTTCTCGTAACTACTCCTTCCATAGTACAGCTTTTCCCGCTTTGTATATCAACAGAACCAAATGTACCGGGTTGTTTAACCAGTTCAAGAATATTTTTTTCGAATAGTATTTTATCCGAAAGATCATCGCACTCCTGCAAAACGGGTACAACAGGCATATCAAAAGCAGAAGCAACAAATTTGGTTTCTTCCCACGAAAGCCACTCGTCATTTTCTCTCACACCAAAAACAAAAAAATGTTCTTCGATGCTTTGATATTGAATAGAATGAATAGCGTAAAGGTTTTCACCAAAGATCTCGTAATCGCCAAGGTCATTTTTAAGGAAATTCCATTTCTCTCTTAAAAAAGAAGTCCATGGCGAAACCGTGGGTGCTGCGTGCGACCTTGCAAAGACGCCATATTTATTCAGGCAATTATTTTCACCATCCAGTTTTTCGGTATGAATAACATTTTGCAAACGGGAAATATCATTCCAGTAGTCATAGTTTATTCTATCGTCGCTTGTGGTGCCTGGTGAGAACGGATAATGAAACGTTCTACCGTATTTTCTTGAAACAGACATAATAATTTATTTTAGATTAGACAATAATATACAGCCCCGAAATTATCAGGTGCTTAAACTCTTCCTATCTTAAAAAAATTACACAGTTTCTGTTCATTATAAAATTATATTCTAAATAACCTTTTAATTGATGGCTTCAGAATTTAAATCAAAATTACTAAAAAATTAAATTGCTTTATCAAAAATATTTTAGCCGGCAATTTACTGCTCTTTTAATCACAAATGATTATCTTTATAAGATCATGTCAACTGCACTATCACTCCGTACTGTAAATGTAACACGTTATATTCAGCCTTTGCGCGAAGGTGGTTCACTACCCGCTTTAGCTGAAGCTGATGATGATTTTAAATACGTTTTAAAATTTAAAGGCGGCGGCCATGGTGTAAAAACATTAATTGCAGAACTAATTGGAGGAGAAGTGGCACGTGTATTGGGATTAAAAGTGCCTGAGTTGGTATTTGCAAATCTGGATGAAGCATTTGGCCGTACCGAAGGCGATGAAGAGATTCAGGATCTTTTAAAAGCCAGCAAAGGATTAAATTTAGCACTACATTTTTTATCCGGCGCTATTAATTACGACCCTGTTGTTACTTCTGTAAATGCAGAATTAGCTTCACAAATAGTTTGGTTGGATTCTTATCTTACAAATGTTGACCGAACATTCAGAAATGTAAATATGCTGATCTGGAATAAAGAACTTTGGTTGATAGATCATGGTTCGTGTTTATTTTTTCAATATACCTGGACGAATTGGGAAACAAAAGCAACGGGGCCATTCGCATTTATAAAAGACCATGTACTGTTACCGAAAGCAACTTTATTAACGGAAGTAAATACAAAATTTAAAAAATTGCTTACAGAAGAAAAGCTTCGAAGCATTGTAGCACTAATACCTGATGAGTGGTTACATTGGGAAGGCACAGAAGAAACGCCTGAACAATTAAAAGAAATTTATTTTCAATTTTTATTTAAGCGTTTAAATTACGCTGACAACTTTACCAAAGAAGCACAGGATGCAAGATAAACACTTATATGAATATGCTGTTATTCGTGTTGTGCCGCGTGTTGAGCGCGACGAGTTTGTGAATGCAGGCATTGTGCTTTTTTGTAAAAAAGAAAAATTCATTAAAGTTATTTTTAAAATTAATGAAGAGAAATTACTTTTATTTTGCAAGGATATTGATGTGGAGCAGATCCAAAACAATTTAATATCGTTTGAAAAGATCGCTCATGGAAACCCAAATGGTGGCCCTATAGCTTTAATGGATCTTGCTGAGCGCTTTAGATGGCTAACAGCTGTAAGAAGCTCTGTTATTCAAACATCTCGTCCACACCCGGGTTTATCTATTAACCTGGAACAAACGGCTAAACGTTTGTTTGAAGAAATGGTGTTGTAATAACTCGGAATCGTTCGAAACAATTTTCTGATATTTTATTAAATTTACCTAATGACAGGTTTCATGTATATACTGAAATGTTCTGATGAGAGCTATTATACTAATTAGTGTTCTATAATATACAAATATTTGTTATATTTGTATCAATTATGGCAAGAAAATCAAAATTAACCCGAACGGTATTAGAAAAAAATTTAGAACGACAACTTAAAAAAGTAAAAG
>JACDED010000127.1 GCA_013816615.1 Bacteroidota bacterium | reverse complement strand
AGCAATGGATAGCGCAGTTATAGGAATTAAACGTTTAAATAAAAATAAAGCATATTTAACATCATTAACTAATCGCAATCACTTATTGTATAATTTAGAACACTAATTAGTATCAATTGTTGTAGCAGATCTTTGTTCCAGCTTAAAAGTATAAACTTCTTTTCCGCCCAGATCAGTTATTGTAAAAAAATTGTTCTTTTCAGCAGCAATAGTTTTAATAGTTAACTGGCCGTTTGATGGATTAGGAAATACAACATAATTTAATTTATCCTGTTCTACATCTTTAATCGTAGTTGGCAAAAACCTGGTGATCATCGTGTTTCCTGATACATATAGTTTTCCAAAATAAGACCAGATACCTGTTACATCAAGGCTCCCTGTAGTTACTTCTGTAAAATATTCGCCGGTAGCTGCAGAAAAATCCAGTGTCCATGTTTGTCCGGCATCAGTTGTTTTCCAGATCTCACTTTTTTGCGAAGTGGTATTAGTAGAAATAATGTAACCGTTATTTACATCTACAAAATGCATATTTTGCGGTGCGCTGCAAGCCGTTGGTAAAGTATAGTTTGTCCAATTTAAACCACCATTTGTTGTTTTATATATTTTCGAATCTATATTATCGTTGGCATCATATTGGTAAAGTAATACATAACCATCATTACTATTAATAAATTGGTAATCCTTAAAAAGGGCGCTCACTGTATTATCTGTCAGTAATAAATTCCAGCTTGCACCACCATCGGTACTTTTATAAAATAGTTTGGTCAACGCAACTGTTGTAGAATCTTTGTACACTACCAGATTATTAATTGCCTGGTTATATTGTACTGCACTGCTATTGCCGGTATTTGTCCATGTAATGCCCCCGTTTGTTGTATGATAGAGCGTATCGCCGGATGGGGTAGACCACGGAGTAGTTACATGAAAATACCAATTGTTTTGGCCGGCCATATGCATGTTTAATTCGCCGCTATTAAAAGGGCCTAACAAACTGTTCCAGGTTAATCCACCATCAGTCGTAATATAAACACTAACCGGGTAAGCAAAAGAAATCCCATCACGTATTGATACAAAACCTGTATCCTGGCTTACAAAATAAATATCCTGTATAGACATGAAGGGCGTAAAATTATTAGGAATGTTGTTCCAGTTTACACCTCCATCAACTGTTTTGTAAATCTCATTTTGTTTTGTACAATATCCTTCTTGTGAATTAAAAAAGTAAACACGCTCGCCTTGAGCGGGAGAATTGGTTATGCTTGTCCACTGCGCATTTGCAGAAATTACTATTAAAAGTAAAATACATGTAAGTAGATTCTTCGTTTTCATGATCGTTGGTTTTAAGATTATATAAAACAAAGGTCTGCTATTTTAAATAAAGAAAATTGCAGAAATCAACTATTGTAATGTACATTTCACCAATCGATCATTGTTTAAAGATCAAGGTATTCAAAAACAAAAAAGCAGTACACTGCTAACCGTTAGATATTTAGTCTTCTGCTAAAACAATAATAAAATCAGTTTCGTTGAAAGTTAGTTTCTTCGATTTATTTGGATTTATATTCACTCCAAAATGTTTATCCGAATCGGCACTTTGAGAAGAGATCCTGTAACCAATTGCGGATTCGCCTAGTTGTGCAGCACTTTCCATGACAGTGTAAAAATTAACGGCTTGCCCTGGTTTCACATATTTGCTTACAGGTTTTAAATACAGCTCAGAGCCTTCGGCCTGGAACAATACATCATAAACTTTTTTAAGATCCTGGTTCTCGCTTAACTGGCTTAGCATTAAACTTACTAAATTATCGCTTACAATAAAATCATCTGCTTTAGCAACAACGCCTAAGTCACGGTTACGGATATCTAACATTTCAGATACAATGCTAAAATCTTTTCCGGCTTTTTCGCTTAAGTTACGTAAGTGTAATAAACAGATCAATGTTTTAGCATCACTTTCCTGCGTATCAATATCAGTATAACTTAATAGAATAATATGATCGAAATTTTCTGGTTTTAAACTTACTAAAGTAGCTTTATCATTAATATTTCCTTTTTGAAGTTTTATTTTTTGTTTCTCAAGTGAATTTTGCAATTCAGCAACTTCTTCATCGATCTCTAAACCATCAGCTACAATTAATACTTCAGAGCCTTTGGCAACGTAATTATCCAACTCTTCAATGATCCTTAAACCACGGGTATTCCAACCAAGTATCAACGTTCTTTCAACGCTGGCCGCTTTTATTTCGTTTCTGCTAAACAAACTTTCCTGCACATCAAAAGAAGTTTTTCCGCTTAAAACAACTGTATCATCATCTTCAGAAATAGCAATTATTTTATCCCCTTTATTAATTACTGTATCCATTGGCGGATTAATTAATGCAGAACCGTCTTTAGTAAATATTCCAATTACAGAAGAAGTTTCATAGGCAAGCAAAGAGTCTTTAAATGTTTTTCCAAATAATTTTGGTTCTTCCTGGAAATAAATTTCGTCACCGTCAAATTGTAATAACTCACTGTAAACAACACTTAAACCTGATTGACGACAAGTTTGCGCAGTGATACGCGATATAAGATCAGACGACATTACAAAAACAGTTTCATCATTTCCAACCAATTCGGCAGCTTCCATATTTTTTGGATCTTTTATTTCTGCAACAATTGTGTAGGGGCTTTCTTTCCTGTTCTTACCATTGGTTAATGCCAATACCGATTTAATAACATATGTATCTGCATTAGCTTCGGTACCCGCCAAAACAATAATGGAGCGTGCTTCGTTTGGATTTACCAAAGCAATGTTTGTTGATTCTAACGGGCTACCACTTCTAACAATTAATTTTGTGTTTTTAAAATTATCGATCTTACTGCGGATCTCATCTTCCATTTCTCCTTTATCACGATCAGCTAAAATAACTATACTTGGTTTTTTTTGATTTTCGTTCGCTTCAATAATTTCTGAAATAATAGAAAAAACCTTTTCACTCCAACCTAAGATCAATGTGTGATTGCTTTCTAAAACGCGTGAACGTCCTTTTTTTAATTCATCTAATTTTTCGTCAATGCCGGATGAAATGGTACCAATTAAAATAGAGATCAAAAAGATACCACCTAGTGTGGCAATAAAACGCACTGCGCGAAATGCCCAGCCTTCGTCACCACCCATAGTTCCTGAATCTAAGGTGGCCATTAAACTTTGCCACGCCCCTTCAATAAACCCTAAATTTTCAGCGTCTGCTTCGGGCGAGCTTTTAATACCAAATACAAGGATCAGTAATCCTAATATCAATACCATAAATAAAGAAAATATGGCCAGCCATTTAATAACGCCACCGGGACCGGCTGACATTGTATTTTCAAAATAATACCTTGCTTTTTCGCTAAACGATGGTTTGTTCATGTTTGGGTTTTTTAATTGTGGGGATAATTTATAAATGATTAAAACTAAAAACTTTTTAAAGATTATATATAAAATAATTACAGATCTTTTCCATTAAATGCGCCCTGTCTCTTCCAAGTACATTGTGTTCGTGTCCGGGGTAAACGTAATAATCTAACTGAATGCCCTTGTCTACAGCCTTTTTTTGGTACATTATGCTGTGTTGCCAAACTACTACCGGATCTTGCGCACCATGGATCATTAATAATTTACCTTGTAATTTATCTACATAATTCAATAAATTATTTTTAGCATAACCTTCTTTATTTTCCTGTGGACTATCATTGTATCTTTCACCATACATAATTTCGTAATAGCTCCAGTCAATTACCGGTCCGCCGGCTGCGCCAACTTTAAAGGTGCCCGGATAACGCGTCATTAATGAAGTTGTTATAAAGCCACCGTAACTCCAGCCATGTACGCCTAAACGCGTTGCATCAACATAAGGAAGGGATTTTAAATAATTAACACCACTAATTTGATCTTCCATTTCTTTTGTACCAACTTGCCTGTGTATAGCTTGTTCAAATGCTTTCCCGCGATAGTTGGTTCCGCGACCATCTAATGTAAAAACAATAAATCCTTGTTGCGCCATGTATTGGTACCACAATTCACCGCCTGCCATCCATGTATTGGTAACCATTTGCGAATGTGGCCCGTTATATAAATAAACAATAACAGGATATTTTTTTGTGCTGTCAAAACCTACAGGCTTAAACATACGGCAATGTAAATCTGTTCCCTCAACATTTTTAATGGTGAATAAATTCCATTTACCCAATTTGTAATCCTTAATTGAATTTTCTGCTTTGTAAAAAGTATTTGATTTACCGGTTTTGGTATTTATAACTCTAAATTCGCGGGGAATATAGCAAGATGTAAAATTATCGATCACGTAATCACCTTGCTTACTAATTGCTGCAGTATGGTAACCGTTATCCTGCGTTAACTTTTTAATTTTGCCACTTTTTAAATTAACCGAATAAAAATCCTGGTTAATTGGGCTTTGCTCGGTTGCACTAAAAAACAAATTCTCGCCTTTATCATCAAAACCCGCATCATCTTTAACTTCCCAATTACCTTTTGTAAGTTGTTTTATTAAAGCGCCATTAATATTGTATAAATAAAAGTGATTAAAACCATCCCTTCTGCTTTGCCATATAAATTGTGAAGGGTTGTTCTTTACAAATAACATTGGGTTTAAAGGCTCAGCGTATTTCTCATCTTTTTCTTCAAACAAAGTTCTTTTAAAGTCGCCGCCCGTTGCATCGTATTCGTTTACTTTAAAATGATTTTGCTCACGATTTAAAACAACTATATAGATGTATTTTTCATCGGGAGAGAAAGTAATATTTGTGAGGTACTGATCTTTTGGGCCTTCTGTTTTTATTTTAGTGCTGATGTTATTTTTTAAATTGTAAACCAAAACCGTTACGTAATGACTTTTTTTACCTGCCATTGGGTATTTGATATTTTTATTTTGCGCAGGATAAGTTGTCCAGTCAATGATAGGATAATCGTCCACATCACTTTGATCCATTCTGTAATACGCCAGGGCATTACCATTAGGGCTCCAGAACAAGCCCTTAGTAATACCAAACTCATCGCGATGTACGCTTTTTCCATTTACAATTTGGTAAGAACCATCAGTTGTAACCTGGTTGGTTTTGCCGTTGTTTGATACGAATATATTATTACCACTAACGTAAGAATATGTTTCGCCAACTTTAAAAGTTTCTAAATTTTCCAACGAAAAATCATTTACTTTTCTTTCCGACTTAACGGTTGTTTTTTTATCTAAAGAGTGAAGCCACTCACCTTTTTTATTATTAAAATAAAATTGGTTTTCGTTTTGCCAGCTCAATCCTTCAAAAGCAGAAACAGTATCAAGAGATGCAATGATCAGGTCTTTATTTAACGCAATGGTTGAGATCTTTGAAACGGTTTTTCCCGTTTCACCGTCCACAATAATTAATTCGTTATTTTCAATATAGGCAACTTTATTTGAGTTAGGAATAAAACCTAAACCTTGTAAACGTTTTGGCGCAAGGGTTGTACGCCCTTTGTTTAAAGCATCTTGTATGGTTAAAAGTTTATCTTGCGAAAAACCAAAGGTATAAATAAGGGTTATTGCAAGTGTAAGAAGTCCTTTTTGCATGCTGGATATTTTTTGATTGGAGCATTAAATATAGGTATAAAAATTATTCTATTATATTAAAAAATTTAGCTTAACAACAAAAAAAACCCGCATTAAGCGGGTTTCTATTTTTAATTTTTTATAAAACTTATCTTGTGAAGCCCGTTATCAGGGCCCTTTATATTAAGGTAATATACGCCATTTGATAAATGTTTAAGGTTAAGGTAAGTACTATTTGTGGTTAGCTGTGTTTTATACACCAATTGGCCAATTGTATTAAAGACTTCTAACAAAGATGGTGATTGCAATTCGCTTGCTTCAAAAACAAATTCACCTGAATTAGGATTAGGAATTATTTTATAAAGCTTGTTGCCATCTTTCATTTCTGCAAGGTTAGTGCAGGCAGAAACAGATTGGGTAATTGTTGTGGCCAATGCCGGGCAATTATTTGAGCTGCCATTTATTGTATAGGTTGTAGAGATAGTTGGACTAACTACAATTGAAGGTGAGGTTGCGCTTGTATTCCAACTAAATGTTGTAATACCATTGGCTGTTAATGTAGCGCTTTGACCCGAACAGATCAAGGGTGCACTGCTGCTGGCGGTAATTGTTGGCGTTGGATTAACGGTAAGTGTTATTGTAGTAAATGAAGGGCAGCCGTCCGGATAAACAGAATAAGTGGCTGTTGTAGTTGGGCTTACCGCAACACTTGCTGTGTTTGCAGAGGTATTCCACGAATAGGTATTAGCGCCTGTTGCAGTTAAAGTAGCAGTTTCGCCCACACATATCGCCGTTGGCGAACTAGTAACATTTAAAACAGCTGAACTTAATGTATAGCTTGGAACAGGAGTAGCTTCATTTTTTGTAAAATACCAAAGATCAGGATATCCATAATGATAGTTACTAAGCACATTTGTTGGAAATGTACTTTGTGTACAGCTGTTGCAATATCTCATATCATAATAGATCAGGTGCTGGCCAATTTGCGAACTTGTTCCAAAATAATAACCATCAGATGCTCCCTGGAATAATTGTAAAACATATTGAGTGCCCTGGGTTAACCAAATTGGATTGCCAATACTTCCGTATGAATATTGAGCAGCAGGACCCGAAACCTGTGTTTGCGTAATAATTGCCTGGGTAGTAAAATCAAATAAGGTAATATATCTCATTGTTCCGGTTGGCTCTCTTTTGCCAAAATCAGTAACTAATAAATTTTGGGTTGGCTCAAATCTAAAGCCCCTTTGCGAGTTTGCTGATCCCCCCGCAGCGCCGGATGAAACGCTATCGGTTGAAGAATGCGGTCCAACAAACGTTCCCATTATAGCTGATACAGCCGTTGCGGTAGAGTTGCCATAAAACATAAAAATTGATTTAGTAGCGTTTGCCTGTAACGTATCTATTTTTACCCAAATAACTGTTGTAGGAGTATTTATACCACTTTCTATCCAATAATTATAAAGCGTACTGCCGTTACAGGTTTTTCCAAAACGAATATCGTTACCGCTTGCATTCATTTGTGATGCAGTAATTAAACTCTGTGTGTTTACAATCAGTTTTAATTGGTAATCAATTAGCATAGCGTTTGAATTTTCCTGAACATAAATTGTTTGTTTATGCTGCCAGCCCAGTGGCTGGGCAATTATATTAAGCCCTAATGTTAAAGCAAAAAAAGTAAAGATTTTTTTCATGGGGGGTGTGATTTTTTGTATATATAAATATAGTAACTATCTTTATTAGTATCAAACAGCAAATTAAAATAATAGTTGTAAGTTTTGGATTGTTTTTTTTAACTTTTTATTTCGTTTGCATGTTTTTTTACTCACCACCACCAGCTTTAAAAAACAGTAAAGCTGAATTTTACTCGCAATTTTTTATTTATCCATATTTTCATCAAAATTGGAATTTATTTGCTCCTGCACCTACATCTAATTATAAATTGTATTGTGAGTTTGAAAGTAATGGCAAACAACAGCTTGATGTTTTTTCTGAAATTAACATTAAACACCAATCAAACCGCTTAAAAGGTTATGGGCCGTTTGTTGTGGCCTTTGCTAATAGCTTTCATTATCTGGAAGCTTCTGCATTGGATACACTTGTTAATGAACCATTAAATAACAATGTAAATTTTCAAATAATAGAACATACCGCAAAAAAATATTTAGAAAATACCCGCCATGTTTCTATTAAAGATCTAAGGCTTATCCTGGTTAGCGAAAATGTTGTGACCAAAAAACAAAAAATCTATTTCAACTAGATTTTTTAACCCCCATACCGGTTTTTTTGTTATTTTTAGGCTATGACAAAAGTTAAGAAAATTGATGTAGCCTTACAAGGCGGAGGTGCTCATGGTGCGTATTCGTGGGGAGTTCTTGATAGATTATTGGATGATGATCGTATTGAGATCGACGGTATTTGCGGAACCAGCGCCGGCGCTATGAACGGGGTATGCGCAATTTATGGATTAAATAAAGGTGGAAAAAATCTTGCTAAACATTTACTTGTAAAATTCTGGCATAAAATTTCTGAAGCAGGCAAATTATCTCCGCTTCAACCAACATGGTTGGATAAAATGATGAGTCCCGGCAACATGGATTATTCGCCAACGTACAAATTTTTTACAATGGCATCTGAAAACATGTCGCCGTCGCAAATGAATCCACTCAAACTAAATCCGCTTGAGAAAATATTAAATGAACTAATTGATTTTGATGAGCTTCATAAAATGAATCCGCCAAAATTATTTGTATGCGCAACTAACGTAAAAACCTGCGAACCTAAAATTTTTGGCCCATCTGAAATTACATCTAAAGCTGTTATGGCCAGCGCTTGTTTACCTTATATGTATGAAGCTGTTGAGATAGACGGAGAATTTTATTGGGATGGCGGTTACATGGGTAATCCTCCACTTGGCCCATTAACAGAACATACGGAAGGTACTGATGATATTTTATTAATTGAAGTAAATCCTTTCGTTATTAAAAAAGTACCTGATAATGTTGAAGATATTAAAGACAGGGTTAATGAAATTAGTTTTAACTCATCTTTAGCTTTAGAAATTAAGCACATGGAATTTGTGAACGACTTAGTAGATAAAGGAATTACGTTAGATGGTAAATTAAAAAAAATAAATTTACATCGTGTAAGCTCAAACAATTCTTTAGGCGATTTTAATTTATCAAGTAAACTAAATACCGATTGGGATTTTTTAATGCACCTTAAAAACCTAGGCTACAATGCTTGTGGCACCTGGTTAGATGCAAATTACAATAACATCGGAAAAAAATCAACCTTCCATTTATAAAGTATGAAAAGAAATTTTGTTAAAGCAGATTTCACGGTAACCACCTGGGAATTATTAAAACCTTATTTTACACAATTACAAGATCGGGCAATTAATTCGGTTGATGAATTAGAGAAATGGTTAAAAGATTATAGCGAACTAAGTGCAATTATTAGCGAGAACATGGCATGGCGTTATATTAAAATGACCTGCGATACTGCTAATACTGAGCTACGCGACAGCTTTAACGATTTTGTGCAGAACATTGAGCCACACATGTCGCCCGTTGCAAACGATCTGAATAAAAAAATCATGGCAACGCCATTTAAAGATCAGTTAACCAAAGCTGGTTATGATATTTATTTACGCGGCATAAAAAACAGCATCGATCTTTTTAGAGAAGAGAATATTCCTTTAAATACAAAACTTCAGGAGTTAGAACAACAGTTTGGCGAAATTAATGGCGCTCAAAGTATTGAATATGCCGGCGAAAAAATGACCTTGCAAAAAGCAGGTGTGTTTTTAAAAGATCTTAACCGTGCGGTACGTGAAGAAGTGTATCAAAAAGTGCAATCACGCAGGTCGCAGGATGAAGATGCGTTAAATGATCTGTTTACAAAATTAATTGAATTAAGAAATCAGGTTGCATTAAACGCTGGCTTTAGAAACTACCGTGATTATAAGCACCAGGCTTTAGCACGTTTTGATTATTCGGTGCAGGATTGTTTAAATTTTCATGAAGCGGTGAAATTGCATGCAGTACCTTTAATTAACGAGCACGATAAAAAACGCAAAGAAAAATTAAAGCTGGATGATTACCGTCCATGGGACACTTCGGTTGATGAAGAAGGATTAGCCCCATTAAAACCTTTTTCTACAGCGCAGGAATTGATTGATAAAACTATTTCTTGCTTTAATAAACTCGATCCGTTTTTTGGCGAGAGTATTAATACTATGCAAAAAATGAAGCGCCTCGATCTTGAAAGCAGGCTGGGTAAAGCGCCGGGAGGTTATCAGTATCCTTTATATGAAACAGATGTGCCTTTTATTTTTATGAACTCAGTTGGTTTGCATCGTGATCTTGTAACCATGGTGCACGAAGGCGGACATGCGATACATTCATTTTTGGATTTTGATCTTGAGTTGGTAGATTTTAAATCACCACCAAGCGAAGTGGCAGAATTGGCAAGTATGAGCATGGAGTTAATGAGTATGGAACACTGGGACGAATTCTTTAAAACCGATGAAGAATTAAAACGCGCTAAGCGCCAGCAGTTAGAAGGTGTAATGGATACATTACCATGGATAGCCGCGATTGATAAATTTCAACATTGGATCTACGAAAACCCTAAGCACACTACTGCGGACCGTTATGAAGAGTGGCAAAAAATAATTAATGATTTTGGAAGTAATATCATTAATTATAAAGGGCTTGAAAACAATTTAAAACGCAGATGGCAGGTACAATTGCATTTATACGAAGTACCCTTTTATTACATTGAATATGGCTTTGCGCAATTAGGTGCAGTGGCTGTATGGCGCAATTACAAACGTGATCCAAAAGATGCTATTGAAAAATATAAAAAAGCCTTAGCCTTAGGTTACACACAATCCATCCCAAAAATTTATGAAGCCGCAGGAATTAAATTTGATTTTAGCCCGGCTTATATAAAAGAGCTAATGGATTTTGTAAAAGATGAATACTCAAAAATTTAATTATAAAATCCATATATCAACATTAACCTCATTTGCTGTATTAGTAATCGTTGCTATTATACCCTACCTGGTAATTATATAAATAAAAAACGCCGTTTATTTAAACGGCGTTTTTTAAAAAGATTATTTTTATTAATCCTGTTTGATCATTTTTTTGGTTTCTTTTACCTGCCCGTCAATTACCAGGCTATAAGTGTACAAGCCACTGCTTAGGTCGGCAGCAAATACATTTATTTTTCCAGAACCGCTTTCTTTTATTTCTGCGGTTTTAATTATTTTACCGTCTATACCTGTAAAAATAATTTGTGCCGTTTTAAAGGTTGAAGGAATAGTGTAGGTAATAGATGTGTTTTCTGCAAAAGGGTTTGGCACATTTTGATCAAGCACAATAGCGTTTTTATCAGAAAGCTCTATGTTGGTTTGTGTAAGTGTTTTGTTTCTTTCGCTGGCAGCAGTGTTTATTGCCAGTAATGCATCAATTTGTTTTTGTTGCTTTTCTATTATTTGTTGTTGTTCTTTAACGGCGGTAATAATAATAGGAATAAGAGCGGTGTAGTTTACAGATTTTAATTGTTTTGCTGTATAGATCTCTTTACCGTTATTATCAATTTGGTTGGCTACGGTAATTTCTTTTACCAGTTCCGGCAAAACAGTTTCCAGTTCTTGCGCTATTACGCCATACTGTAAACGGTTATCACCCAAATTTAATTGTGGTACATTGCTGTTATCTAAAAAATAAGTTTTTGGTTGTATTTTATTTAAAATATCCAAACCGTTTGCAATTGGCTTAATGTCTTTTTTAATTGTTTTGTCTGAACTTACAAAACCACCTAAAGAAGTAGTAACACCATTTGAGAATACATCACCTGAAAAATAAGCGGCGTATGCACCCGGCCCGCCAATATTATCAACTCTAAAGCCTACGATCGGGTTGGGCGAACCAAAGGTATTGCGCACCCACAAACGGGCAGGGCTGCTTGAACCTGAAAACATACAATCATTTACATCGCCAATGTTTACATTACCGGTGCCTGAAAAATTAACGGCTTTACCGTTTAAACCTACCCTGTAATCTGACGAGAGGTTAGAGCTTGTAAATGGTAAGCTACAGCTGCCGCCAAAGTTAGAAGTTGAAGGTGTTGAAGGAACATAAATTACGTCTCCATTGGCATCAACAGAAAGTACACCTGCTCCCGGGTTAGCCATGGGTGTAGCAGTCGAGGTCATATTTCTAAAACGCAAACCGCTGCTACCGTTGGCAGAACCAAAATAAGGAGAACTGGCTGTTGTATTTAATTCTAATTTATTGGCCGGCACTATTCCCACACCACTTAAACCAATACCCACGTTTACATTATTGTCTCCAAGTATCATATTATTATTACCCACCACACTGGCGTTCGCACCAATAGCAGTTGCGTTGGTTAAACTCGCGCTTGCTACATCGGCTCTAAAACCAAGGGCAGTATTTAGAGTTCCTTTTGTGTTTGTAAAAAGTGCACGAAACCCATCAGCCGTATTTCCGCTACCATCAATATTACTGTAGAGCGCCCAATAACCGTTAGCGCAATTGCTAACTCCGGTTTGATTTTGCCTCATAGATTCAAAGCCGGTTGAAGTATTGCGCACACCCGAAGTATTACTATACAATGCAGTGCTACCCGTGGCAGTATTTAATTCGCCGGTGGTATTAAATCGTAAAGCATTCATACCATGCGCAGAGTTTTGTGAGCCGGTTGTGTTCTGCATTAAAGCATAATTGCCGGTTGCAGCATTATGATTGCCTGTGGTGTTCGATAAAAGCGTTTGAAAACCAAATCCCGTATTATTAAAACCGGTTATGGGATTAGAATTTATATTATACGAAGCATTTTGCGCCCTGGCAAAAAACGATAAGGCTATTAAGCCTGCACACATAATTTGTTTTTTCATAATTGTGATTTTTTGGTTAATACTAAATTTATTAAGTGAAGTTATTTTGTAATTGTTTTAATTCTTACTTCAAACTATTATCGGGTTGCTTTGACTTAGTATTTCACATATTTTTAAATTACTTTATAAATTATCTAAGTGTAAACACGTATAATTTTACATGAAATCCTTCTGTTGCTCTTTCTGAAACTATACTCTCTGTTAGTTACTAAGTTATTACTGTAGAATACTAAGTTGTGTTTTTGAAAACATAGCTATAGAGTAATTTTACAGATATAAACTTTAATTGGAAATTCCGCGCAAATAGCCCCCTCAAGATCGCACAATACAGCCCCCTCACTTTGAACTGCCATTTTAGTTTAATCTAAATCTGTTTTTGCATTCTTCGGCTAAGTTAGTTT
>JACDED010000126.1 GCA_013816615.1 Bacteroidota bacterium | reverse complement strand
ATGTTAAATACGTTAAGTAGTGTGCAAAAATAAAAAGCGACCCTAAGGCCGCTTTTTATTTGAATTTAAACTTTAAACTTAAAAAAACTTAAGCTTAAAATCAATTTAGTTCGCAATCACTAAATATTTTGAAGCACTCCAGAATTTTTCAGGATCTGTGATCATTAAGCTATTAATGGTTTTTCCTGATTTATCCCAAGTGTATGAGTCTGCCGGATGTGTTGTAATTAATTTAGCATCTTTGCTGTTTACAGGAATGCTTGTAGTTTCAGTATAATCAATTTTAGTAAACATACTGTTATCAATGTTATCACTTAATTGTGATGTTCTACCAATACCTAATAAACCACCTTTTTTATCAATTAAATTTGATTTTTGAAGATCTTTAGAGTGGCCTACGATATAATATGCAGTATGTAACTGAGTTGTTTTTTCGTTAATGCTTTGAGATTGTGCCATATTTTGTGAAGATAAAGTATCTACCGATATCTGTAATTGTGCTACCTGCGCATTTAATGCTGTTAATCTTTCATTTAAGTCAGTTAACTCGGCATATTTTTGATTTAACTGATCGTTTAATAATGTAATAGTTTTTTCTAATTGCATGTTCTTTTTATCAGAACGATTAAGTTTTTTACTTAATTGTTGCAATTTTTTATTGTTTGCCTCCATTAGCTCATTTATCGCTTTGATCTCAGCATTGATACGGGCTTTTTGATCTGCTTTCAGATCACCTTTATCAGAATTCATTAAAATGATGTGCTGTTTGGCACTAACTTCATCAAGGTTACGCTCTACTTCATTAAATGAAGTCATAAAATCGTTAACCGATGTTTCGCGTTCATCAATAACCGCTAAAAGTGAATCACGTTGACGAACAACCGTTTCATCTTTTTGAGGATCTTTACAAGCTGTCATCACAATTAAAGAAGCTGCTGCAATTAAAATGTAATTTTTCATAATAGTTTATTTTTTTAATTTTTTAATCCATGTTTTTAGTAGCATGGCAATTCTTTATACGAAAACTTAATGCCAGTAAGTGATTGAACGGTAACAAAGGCTTAGTGGGATTAAGCGGGAAATTTTACGGGGAAGCAATTCCACAAACCACACTTTTTCATTTAAAATTCTACAATCCTAATTAATTACCCCCTTGTAAATCAGTGTGAAAAAAATGGCACGAAATTTTCCAATTATCACGTGTAAAATAATAGAATCCTTATGAAAGTCCTCGAGATCAAAACCTTAAAAGGCCCAAATTACTGGTCAAATTACCGTCATAACCTTATCGTATTAAAATTGGATATTGGTGAGTTAGAAAAAAAACCAACTAATAGGATAGAAGGTTTTTCTGAACGTATGGAAGTTATGATACCCTCTTTATTCGAACATCGTTGTTCGCAAAATTATGAAGGGGGTTTTTTTGAACGCGTTAAAGAAGGGACATGGATGGGCCACGTTATTGAGCACATTGCTTTAGAAATTCAAAGTTTAGCCGGAATGGATTGCGGTTATGGACGCACGCGTTCAACAGGTGAGTATGCAACTTACCATGTGGTATTTTCATATGAAATAGAAGCGGCAGGTATTTATGCAGCAGAAGCTGCAGTGCGAATTGCTGAAAAACTTATTTCAGGAGAAGTGTATGATATTAATACAGATATTGAAAAATTACGTCAAATTAAGATCAGAAAAGGATTTGGGCCAAGCACCATGTCTATTATTAATGAAGCGAAGAAAAAGAAAATTCCTGTTCGCAGTATGGAAAATGGTTCTTTAATATTATTAGGGCATGGCGTAAATCAAAAAATGATAAGGGCGTCGATGACTTCCAACACAAGTAGCTGGGGAGTTGAAACTGCCTGCGATAAAGAAGAAACAAAAAAAGTATTAGCTAAAGCCTATATACCTGTTCCGCTTGGCGAAGTTGCAAGTACTGAAGATGGTTTAAATGAAATTATTCAAGAACTTGGATTTCCTGTTGTAATAAAACCAATTGATGGCAACCATGGAAGAGGGATCACTACAAATATTCAAACACTTGAACATGCTATCTCGGCTTTTAAAATTGCCAAAACAATTTCTGATGATATTATTATTGAAAAATATATAGAAGGAGACGATTACCGTTTTTTACTTATCAACTTTAAATTAGTGGCTGTAGCTAAACGGACACCAGCTATGGTAATGGGCGATGGTGTTTCTACGATCCAACAATTAATAGATCAAACAAATTCAGATCCTAAAAGAGGAGACGGGCACGAAAAATTTTTAACTACTATTAAAGTAGATAAAGTTACAGAGGCTATCTTGAGTGGAAAAAAACTGACCCTTGAAAACGTGTTGCCAATTGGCGAAATTTTATTTTTAAAAGATACAGCCAATTTAAGCACTGGCGGCACATCTACTGATGTTACAGATATTGTACATCCAACAAATGTTTTTATGGCAGAAAGAGTTGCACATTTAATGAATCTTGATATTTGTGGTATTGATGTGGTTTCAAAAGATATTGCAATACCTTTAAATTTAAATAATAACGGAGGTGTGATTGAAGTTAATGCCTGCCCTGGTTTTAGAATGCATTTAAATCCATCAAAAGGTTTAGCAAGAAATGTTGCGGAGCCGGTAATAGAAATGTTATTCCCAAACAATAAAAATTCACGCATACCAATTGTTGCTATAACCGGCACAAATGGAAAAACGACTACAACGCGTTTAACTGCTCACATTGCAAAAGTTGCAGGACATACAGTTGGTTATACAACTACAGATGGTATTTACATTCAGGATCATGCTATTCATTTTGGTGATTGCACCGGAAGTCAAAGTGCCGCTACAATTTTAACTGATCCAACAGTAGATTTTGCTGTCTTGGAATGCGCGCGTGGCGGTTTATTAAGATCAGGTTTAGGTTTTGATCATTGCGACATCAGTATCATTACAAATGTTTCTGAAGATCATCTTGGATTAAAAGGTATTAGAACACTTCAGGAAATGGCAGATGTAAAAGCCGTTGTTGCAAGAAGCACATTCGATCATGGCTATTCCATTTTAAATGCAGATGATGATCTTGTTTACAAAATGGCGGATGAGCTGGATTGTAATATTGCCTTATTTAGCATGGATGCAAACAGCGAACGAATAAAAAAACATTGCGAAAATGATGGCCTGGCTGCGGTGATTGAAAAAGGATATTTAACTATTTGCAAAGGTGAATGGAAAATACGCGTAAGTAAAATAGAGGCAATTCCACTATCGTTTGACGGAAGAGCTGAATGTATGATCAAAAATATTTTAGCAGCTGTACTTGCTGCCATCATTCAGAATTTTAAGATCGAAGATATTCGCACCGCGCTACAAACATTTATACCTTCGCCAGAGGTCACGCCAGGTAGAATGAATATTTTTAATTTCAGGAATTTTGATTTCATGGTTGATTATGCACATAATACAGGTGGGTTTATGGAATTAAAAACTTTTATGGATAAAACAACAGCATCTTCTAAAATTGGAATTATTACAGGCGTAGGAGATAGAAGAGACGAGGATATAATAAACCTTGGTATTTTTTCGGGAAAAATATTTAACGAGATTATAATCCGTCATGATAAAGACATGAGGGGAAGGCCAAAAAATGAAATCACAGATCTTTTGATACGTGGTATTAAACAGGAAAATAAAGATATTTCAATAACTGTTATTTCAGATGAGTTAGAAGCAATACAATATGCAATAGATCATGCGCCAAAAGGTGCGTTTATTGTTTTATGTACAGATTCAATACAAGAAAGTATTGAATATATTAAGAACAGGGTAGAGGAAGAAAAAGAAGAAAATAAAGTCCTTGAACACTTATTAAATAAAAATAGATAGAGCAGTTATAAAATAAAAAAAGCGACATTATTTTATGTCGCTTTTTTTATTTTAAGACTATTTTTAAATCTTTAATTCACCTTCAATTCCTCCATCCATTTGCTTTCCGGAAATAGCGGAAATTGCAATTTTCAAAAGAGAGATCATCTTTCCATTTTTTGTATCCCAATAATGTGCTTCACTCGGTCTTACACATATAACTGTTAGTCTCGGATCATCTTTTCCGTCTTTAAACCAGGCCTCTGCTAATTTATTCCATAATTCATCAATCTTTTTTTTATCCTTTGATATAGTCGCTTTTCCTGCAATAGATAAAAAATGAGAATCAGAAGGCTTTGAATATAATAACTGTACATCTTCATCTTGCTTTATTTCCGAATTCTTATCACTGTCTGAAGCGCTAAAAAACCAAAAATTCCCTTCCTCGTCAACTTGTTGAGTTCCCATTGGTCGGGTATCAAAAGGTATTTTTTCAGTTTTTGTGCAGAACATGCAGATACGGATATCCTCTGCAAGCTCTTTCATTTTTTTGATCGCATCCTTGTGCGATAGATCTTTTATATCTCCCATATATTTAATTTAAGTTTATAATTGTTCGTAATTAGCTTCTAATTATATGCCACTTAATAGCTAACAAATTCAGGCCTTGAAACTGAAAAAACCCTTACTCTTAAAGTAAAGCTTGTTACCGGGTTATATTTAAAAACGTAATTATCTCCGTTTGGTAAAAATGGATACATGCCAACGGATAATTGAAATGTGCTGCTTAATAAATTTTCGTTACGTACCATTACACCAATAGAGTAGGACTGGTATAAGCGGCTTTTTTGAATTTTGTTTGCAGGATCACCTATAATACCAAAGCCAGCCATTACAATAGGAGCAAGCTTAAAACCAATTAGATCATAGGGCAAATAAGCAACCGTTTCTGAATTTAAAGTTGCTTTTGTGTTTCCCGATAAACTTGTTCCGTCGTAACCATAAAGCTCTTCCGGTAAAATTGTAAGTGTTTCGTTTGAAAGTTTATTCTCACCATGCGTTAAATTAAAATTAAAGAACTGCCTGAAAAACCAATCTCCTCTTTTTATAAGGTCACTAAAATAATACAATCTTAGATTTGTTGTAATATCGTTTGAAACGTAACGGTTAAAAAAAACACCATGCGAAAGTGTGGTAGATAAATAACCAAATTTAAAGTGTTTAGCCCTGGCTACTTCCATACCTGCATAATATCGCAGTTTTTTAAATTCTTTTTTTATACCACCATAAATAAATTGTACTATCAGTCCTTCGGGTACATCTTCAGTAGCTCCAAAGCGGTAAACATATTTTTCTTTGTAATATTGTTGTACCGCAAGACCTAAGTTCCCAACAATTGCAGAGGTGTTTTGATTACCCATTTCTTTATCGATCGTAAAGGGTGGTCGTTCGATAAATGTTGAATTATAAAAACGCAAGCCTGCTATTAAATTAGCACTTTGATTAAATATGCTTTTTTCATCACTTAATTTGAAACTTCGTCCCGCCCAAACATCGTAACTAAAAATATTAAGCTCGGTTCGTTTCGGTAAAGAATCAAGTGTATCTGTGTATGCATAATAACGCCAATACCTTGTTGCATTTAACCCGCCCGCCCACTTGGATAAAGGCGAGAAAAAACCTCTATCAAAACCCAAGCCTATTTGCGTGCCACTCACATCAGTTCTATAAGCTAATTGAGAAGAGATATAAGTATTGTCAATATTTGCGATATTATAAAAACCATTAAACTCATAAATGTCAGGGCGTTTGTATCCTCCATATTGTTCAAATTGCTGGCCCACGCCAAAAAGATTTTGATTTCTAAAACGAATATTTCCAGATACATCTGTAATTAAAATTGGAATTGTAATGGGCCATTTATCCTGTACTATCACATTTACATCTACGCTATCCGTACTTCTTGTTTCAGTGATAAAGATTCTGGCATCGTTAATAAAAACCGATTGCCTTAAGATCCTTTCTGTTTCACTTAATGCCAATGCATCTATCGTATCGTTCTTTTGAAATAATAAACGGTTTATAATTATCCAATGTCTTGTTGTAATATGTAAACGATTACCCGCTCTTTGTATATTATTAATATTGCGGGGCATTGTATCAAAAACCGAATGTCCGAATGGATCATATACTGTAATATTGATATCCCGAATAATACAATCCTTATATTTTAAATAAGGGTTTACATTTTTGTCTTCTTTTGATTCAGGTTGTACTGCATATTCTTTTGGTTCGGGATCTACAAATATTGCATCATACATCCATGCAGTAGCTTTATGTTTATAGGCAAAGTGCTTTATTTTTTTATAAACCCTTAAAGGGTCCTTTTTTGTTGTGTCTTTTTTTTGCGCGAAAAAAGAGAAAGAAATAAATAACAGAAATATTAAAAAAGTACAGCGTACTGAAAAAATATCGGGGCTAACTTTAATCATACTTTATAAATACGATTTACATTTGCACTAAACAGTACAGAAAAACGAGCATTTGTAAAAATAGGAATTGAAATAAACATAAAAAAGAGAAATAGTTATATTTCTCTTTTTAAAAATTGTTTTTGTACTAAACTAAAAGTGGAAACCTAAACCTAAAGTTGATAATCCTGTAGAAAGGTCTAAAAATAAACCAACTTTTGAACTTAGGTGAGCTTCAGCACCAATATGAAGATCGCCGTATAAAGGACTTGAGTAACTTCTTACAACTCTATCACCGTAATAATCGCTATCCCATGTAGTTGTTCTGTAAGCAACGCCTAAAGAGGCAGCTGCATAAAAATCCCATGTTTCGGTGGCGTTTAATAATTCATCAAAATAATAAGTTCCTTTCACGCCAATTGGCACAATTGTTTCGCGATAATAATAATTTTTGTATGGATAATTTTTGTTAACATCTCCCCAATACCTATAATGTCTATGGCTCATAACGGTAACAAATGGAGCTAAAGTAAAATTTTTGAAAACGTCGAACTCATAGTTTAAACTAATTGCTGGTGAATAACCATAGTAACCTATGCCCGCACCAAGATTTAACGTACGGCCGTATTTTTCCTGCGACTGCATACCCTTATTAAAAAGTGTAACTAACATCAGTACTAGTATAATTTTTTTCATGACTTTTATTTTTTTAGTTTTAATAGATTGAAGATTTCTTGTGTTAAATTGTGATATATACTTTGAATATAACAATACTATGCCATCAACTTTAGTGGCTTTGGGGCGGGATAACTGGGGAATTTTTTTAAAGTGCGAAACATATGAGTACAATATTCTACAATTAATATAAAAACATGGGTTGCAAAGCTGTTTATGACGAGGAATGATTATTGTTTTAAAAAGGATATGCTTACGAATAGAATTGGAAATTGTATCTTTATAATCGCACTTACCTGGATTCCATTTCTTTGTTTTTCTCAAATAAAATACACAAAAAAAGCTTTTATAAAAGATTCGATAGAGATCATGAAGCCACCAATTGTGAGGCCACAGTTAAGAATCGATAATCGTACGATATTTTTTAAAGGCCAGGCCTTAAATGTTCATGGTTTTGATGCCGGTGTGTTATTAAAAGAAAAACTACGTCTAACATTAGGCTATTATGCGTTGAATAGTAACCTTGAAGCGTACAAAAAAACGGAGAACGGGATTGACTACGAAAGGAATATTAAATTGCGTTATGGGGGTATAAATACAGAATTTATTTATAAAAACACACGTTATTTTTCGTTAGGAATGCCAATTGATTTCGGATTTGGTAAGAACACTTTGCAATACACAAGGATTGTTGATGGCGAAATATATGAAACTAAATCAGGATTTATTTTTTCTACAGAATTTGGCTTATCTGCAATATTTAAACCTATAAGGTGGATCGGTATTAAAGGGATATTAGGTTATCGTAAAACCTTACTTGAAAAAGCAGACGAATTTTATCTCGATGGCGTTTTTACTTCAGTGGGTTTGTATCTTGATATTCGCGAAATAATCAGAGATGTACGCATGTTTAAGATAAAAAAGAAGTACAGAAAAAAAAGTAATTCAATTGGAACCGCTGTAGATCTTATAACCGATTAATATGGCTTATCGTTTTTAAAGATCAAGCGTAATGAGGAATCTTTTGCTAAAAAATTCCAGGTCCAGTTCATAAAGGTTACAAACTTATTTCTTACGCTTAGTATAAGCATTAGGTGTAAGAACATCCAAACGAACCAGGCCAACACGCCTTTAAATTTTAAGGCCGGAAGATCAATAACAGCCTTGTAAGTACCAATTGTAGCCATAGAACCAAGATCCTTGTATTCGTATTCTTTTAAAGGTTTTTGATCTAATATCGCTAAAAAATTACTTGCTATATTCTTACCCTGGTTAATAGCAACATTTGCCAATTGCGGATGGCCATGTGGGTATTTTGGAGTTACCATATAAGCAATATCGCCAATAGCGTAAATGTTATTGTAGTTTTTTACTTTATTAAACCTGTCAACAACAAAACGGTTTTTAATTATAGACTCGGGGGTTAATCCTTCAATAATATTACCGCTTACCCCCGCTGCCCAGATCACGTTTTTACTTTTTATTGTTTCACCGCTGTTTAAAGTAACAAGTGTTCCATCGTAATTGATAACAAATGTTTCAGTACGAATCTTAACACCCATTTTTTCAAGATATTCTCTTGATGCTTTTTGAGAGTCTGCACTCATGCTGTTTAATGTATTTTTACTGCCTTCAAGAAGTGTTATACTCAAACCTGAAAAATCAATATTAGGATAATCTTTTGGAAGAATGTATTTTTTCATTTCTGAAAAAGCGCCTGAAAGCTCTACACCCGTTGGCCCTGCACCAACTATTACAATATTTAATAAAGCTTCTTTTTCTTCTTCACTTGCATAAATAAATTGCTCAAAACTTAAGAGTATTTCGTTTCTTATGGTAATGGCTTCCTGCGTGGTTTTCATTGAGTACGCATGTTTACGTATTTCTTCATTACCAAAAAAATTTGTTTTGCAGCCGGTTGCAATTACAAGGTGATCGTAAGTGTAATCACCTGCTGTTGTTTTTACAGTATTTAAATTTGCAACTATACCGGTTACTTCTGCAAGACGGATCTGGATATTTTTTGATCTCTGAAAAATTTTACGAAAGGGAAATGAAATATTTGCCGGCTCTAAACGGGCTGTTGCTACCTGGTAAAATAAAGGTTGAAACTGATGATGATTTAATTTATCAATGAGAATAACATCAAAAGATCTATTGTTTAATTTTTTTGCAAGATGTAAACCTGCAAAGCCACCACCTAAAATAATAATTCGTTGTTTTTTCATAAGAAAGAATATTATAAACGAAATCCGGAGTAAATATCCGGATTTCTTACAAGAAATAAGGTTAAAATGCAATAAATATTATTATGCAGCTGCAGATCTTCTGAAGTTTTTGCTTGGAATATTTAATTCTTCGCGGTATTTTGCAACTGTTCTTCTTGCAATAGAATATGTTTTTTGCATTAATAAGTGAGCAATTTGTTCATCGCTTAATGGATTATTTTTATCTTCCATATTCACACACTCCATTAATACTTTTTTAACTTCTTTCGTACTTACAATTTCACCATTGGTTGTGCTTAAACCTTCGGTAAATAAATGTTTCATTAACAGTGTACCGTATGATGTTTGAATATATTTACTTATTACAATACGCGATACCGTTGAAATATCAGAATCGATCTCTTCTGCAATAGTTTTAAGAATAAGGGGTTTCAAGTCTGCTTCATCACCTGTTAAAAAGAATTTTCGTTGATGTTTTACAATCGCTTTAGCAACTGTGATCATTACTTTTTCACGTTGTTGTAAGGCTTCAATGAACCATTTTGCACTTTCAACTTTGCTTTTAATAAAGCTTGAAGCTTCGCGCATACTTTTATCTTTTGCTTTTGAGTATGTATTCAACATCTCAGTATAATCATCACTAATTTTTAATGGTTGGTGTTTAGATGAATTTAAAAATAATTCAACTTTTTCCCCTTCAACTATTACTGTAAAATCAGGTTCAATGGTAATTGCTTTCCCTGCTGCTTCTTTTGTACTTCCTGCAGGCATGGGGTTTAATCTTTTAATTTCATTTAATGCATCCTGTAACTCTTCATTATCAATTTTTAGAGTTTTTTTGATAGTGTCAAAATTCTTCACTGAAAGTTCAGTCATGTGACTTTGAAGAATTTTAATAGCATTATAAGTATCTTTTGTTTTTTCTTTTTTATGATTTAGTTGAATAAGCAAACACTCTTTAAGGTCTTTTGCTCCGATGCCTATTGGTTCAAGCGTTTTAATTTTCGTTAAAACACTTTCTAATTCTTCTTCTGTAACAAATTCATGAACAAATGAAAACTCATCTGCAATATCAACAAGCTCTCTTCTTAAATAACCATCGTTATCTAAAGTATTTATTAAGTATTCGCCAATCTGTTTTTCTTTTTCAGTAATAGGTAAAAGATCTAATTGACTTATTAATGCCACTGTAAAATCATGGCTTTCAAAAAACACCTGTTCTCTTTTTTCATCATCTTTAGTATGATTGTTTGCTTCATATTTATAATCATCTAAAGAATCTCTGTCCATATAATCTTTATAATCATAATCTTCACCTAATTTACCTTCAGATATATGATCATCATGTGGTTCAATTTCTGGTTCAGCATCCTGGCTGTCTTCTTCTGAAGTTTCTTTTTCAACAGTATCATATTCCAACGCGGGATTAATTGCCATTTCATTTGCAATATGTTGTTCTAACGCAATAGTAGGTAAACCTAAAATATTAATTAACTGGATTTGTTGATGCGTTAATTTTTGCGTTAATTTTTGCGTTTGTGATTGGATAATTGCCATACTTTTGATTTTTTTAAATTAGGATCACACAACGAATCTGTAGTGTTTTGCCGTTTATACTTTGTACAATTGAAATAATGATGCCGAGTTTTTTCAGTTTTTAATTAAATGAAAATCAACGTTTTATAGATCCCATTTTTTTGGCGGATTTTAACAAACGGGAAAGGACTTCCCCAATAATAAAAAAAACGGGGAAAAACTTCAAAAAAATCCCTTTTATTTCTGGCACCAGTTTGCCTGCTAAGTTAAATAGTGGGAATTAAAATAAATAAAAAGCAACAATCCAATATAAGCGGTGCTATTTTAAGTACTAAGCAAGATGATGCTTTACCTTGCACAGATCAAAAGGTTGAAAACACTAAAAATTCTTTAAATAATAGCGAATCAATTAAAGAGGGAACTATTGACGAAGAAATAGATCTTAAGCTTTCGCAAACGGATGAGGATGTAGACGAATTGGATGAGGAGGAAGAGGATGAACGTATTGAAGAAAATAATCATACCTAATTAAACGAAAATGGAAAACGATCCACTTATAAAAAAAGGCGCCGAAATTATTTTTTATGTTGCATTAGTTGTTTTGGTTTTAGTATGGATCCTTAAAAAAAGGAAACAAATGCATACTATTAATGAAAATACACCGCATAATGAAAATAATAAAGGTGAAGAATAACTTACATTAATTTAAAATTTTCTACAGGGATGAGTTTGTCCTTATTATAATTTTTAAGAATATCCAATAATTTTTGGCGTACTGGTAAATGTCTTATTTCTTCGTATGTAAACCATTTTGCTTCTAAGGAATGTTTATCGGCAATTTGTTTAAGAGTTTCTTCTCCTGCTATGGTTGCTGAAAAGAAAACGGATAAATAATGATCTAAAAAACCTTTATTATATCTGAAATAAAATATCCCGTTAATATTGATATCACAACCTGCTTCTTCCTTTGCTTCTCTATGAGCGGCATTTTCGGGTGTTTCGTTAATTTCAACTTTACCCCCTGGTAAAAACCATTTTCCGTTCCATTTTTTAGCAGCTTCTTTAATGAGCAAATAACGCCCATCTTTTTCTACAAGTACAAAACTTTTTAATATCATAATTTTTAATACCTAAATAACCATGCCAAGATATTGAATTTATATTTTACAGGAATCATTTTTGTATGGTTTATAAAAAAGTTATATCATGAAAAAAGAAACTCATATACATCCTGCTGCAGAAAAGATCACAGCCGGCAACCACAGTTCACCCTGGATAGATTCGATGCAACCCCTTGCTTTTAGAAAACTGGAAGAAAATATTGAAACAGATGTTGTTATTGTTGGCGGTGGTTTGGCTGGTATAAGCATAGCTTATTGCCTTGTAAAATCAGGGAAAAGAGTAGTAATTATTGAAGACGGCTTTATTGGAAGCGGCGAAACAGGACGAACAACAGCACATTTGGTTACCGCACTGGATGACCGATATTATGAATTAGAAAAAATGTTTGGTGAAGAAAAAACCAAACTGATAGCTGAAAGTCATAAAAAAGCAATTGATTTTATAGAGCGTACAACGCATACAGAACATATTGATTGTGATTTTGAACGGTTGGATGGTTATTTGTTTCTTCATCCAAGTGATGAAATAGAATCTTTAGTGCGCGAGTATAATGCCGCAACAAAGGCAGGTTTAGAAATAGAACAAATGGTGGAAATACCCGGAATTTTAGATTACAACGGCCCTGGATTGCGTTTTGCAAACCAGGCACAATTTCATCCCTTAAAATATATAAAAGCCCTTTGTGATGTGATACAAAATAACGGTGGCGTTATTTATACAAATACGCGCGCAAAAGAAATTGATCATACTGGCATTGTTACAGATTCAGAATTTAAGGTAAACGCCAAACACGTAGTTGTTGCTACAAATACGCCTGTAAATAATAAAGTGGCAATGCATTTAAAACAATACGCTTACCGTACATATGTTATAGGGGCCAAGATCAAAAAAAATTCATTACCAAAGGCTCTATGGTGGGATACCGGAAATTTTGAAGTGAACAAAGATATTCCTCCATATCATTATGTGCGTTCTCAAAAATTGGATGCAGAACATGACCTTTTAATAATAGGAGGAGAGGATCACCC
>JACDED010000010.1:26065-60215 GCA_013816615.1 Bacteroidota bacterium | reverse complement strand
CTCTAAATGTGGTAGATTTGATTGGTGAAATTATTGTTCGGGACAATTTTGTCCCGAACAATATAAATTACACAAAACAATACGAAAGCAATAATTAATAATTTGTGAGATTAGTGTAATTCGTGGCTATTTGTTTTGTTCTTCTTAAGAAACCTGCTTTTTAAAGGCTTCGAACTAATCAGAATAGATTATTTTCTTAAAATGGGTTATACCATTGGTTTGAGTTAAGCTAATGAAGTATAATCCTTTTTTTATGTTCAATAAATTAAGATCCAGTATAGTTTCATCTTCACCAGAAACTTCTTTAGTTAAAATTAATTTTCCCTGCGCATCAAATAACTGAAGCGACCTTATTTTTTCTGTATTTAAAAATAATTTTCCGATAGTTGGGTTTGGATAAATTAATACATCACTTGTTATTTTATTGTCTGCAAGATGCGTTATAATTGTTTGTGGTGTACAGGTTTTAATCGCCCTAAAGCCAAATGTTACTGTAGAGCCGTCACTTTTAAAACGTAAGGTTAAATTTTGTCCAGATGAAGTAATGGTTCCGGGAGAATTTGTTCCAGTATAACTTCCAATTAAAGCTGCGGCAGCTGACGAACCGTTGTATAAGAATAGCGAATCATAACCCTGCTCAGTACCAAAACTTTTAAACTGTAATTTTACAACACTTCCTGTTGGGGCCGAAAGTGTATATGCATAACTTTCGCTATCGTAATAATTACGCATTGGTCCGCCCATATCAAAAATGCTATCATTACAAACCACGGGCGCGCAACTGCTAAATTTATTTTGTATCAGTGTCCAGTAACTTGTCATTCCTGCATCATAACCAAGCGCCCAAATAGCGATACCACCAAGCCCGCGCTGATTTACCATATCGTATCTTCTGCCTAAGCTATAAGCATCATCAATAAAACATTGGCGCCAGTTACCCGCATTTAAATAAGAATAATAAGGCGTATAGCTTGTGCCATCCCAATTTTTATTTGCTGCGCTGTAAGTACTGCTGTTGTTATTGATATAACTTAAGGTACGTGATGAAGAAAAATTTCCGGTTGTATTTGCAGGTAAAGTATTAGCGGCAACTTCCCATTCTTGCCCGTAGTAAGGCAAGCCCATTAAAAGCTTTGAAGGAGTAGCGCCTGCTTTTAAATAATAGGTGATAGTTTTTGAAAGTGTGTAATTGTAACCGGTTTGAAAATTATATAATGGATCCGAAGGCACTGCCTGTCCACTTCCTGCATAATAATAAGCATAACCCATAATTGTAAAATCGTCAACAATAGTATTTAATGCAGGAATATTAAATGCTGTACTCCAGTCAACCGCATATAAACAAACCGATAATTTATAATTTGGGTTAGCCGTATTCAATGCATTGTTAAGGTTGGTCATAAATGTTACAAACGGCACTTTGTCTGATGAGCCCATGCCCTCAAAGTCAATATTCACACCATCTCCGCCCCTTGCATTTAATAACGAAACAATGTTATTGATGAAAGTTGTTTGAGCGGTTGTGCTTGCCCAAAAGGTAGAATGGTTGCTAAACATTGTAGCACAGATGTGGATCTTGGCGCCGTTATTTTTTGCAACTGTAACAACACTTGCGGTGGTCCATGCAAAGGAACTGTTGGTATTATTACCGGTTGATGGCGATGCATCGTAACTGAAATAACAAAGATCGCTCAATAAATTCCATTGATAAGCGGTGTAGGTTGAACCTACCCAATAAGGATGCCAGCCGTATACTTTTTTATTTAAAGTGCAAGTGGGTGAATTAAGCGCTCCGGGTTTTTGATCTAAAGTTGAAAATTCGTTGTTTTCAATTTTTCTTAAGCTATCAAATTGAGCATCTGTTTTAAGGTTAAGAGATCCGTAATATTCGCTCTGCTCCTGCATAATGGATTTAAATTGTTGGCCATTAACAATTCCAAAATGCTGAGTAAGTAAAAGAAAAAAAAATATTTTTTTCACGGATTAGTTATTTTGAGAAATATTTTTTAAAATTACTTAAAAAAGTATCCCAAGCAAGTTTGCCGGTGTTAATTATAAATTAAATGGTTTTAGCAATAGAGTGTTCGAACAAATTGAATGTTTACATGAAACTATTTAAATTAATTATTTTTTCTTTTTGTTTTGCACCATTATTAATTATGTCGCAAAATGATAAAAACTTTCTTGAAAAATATAACAAGGCCACTGAGTTCGATAAGCTCGATAATGCAGATTCTGCTTTTGGTTATTATACAGAGGTAACAGAATTTAAAAAAAACTCGGTAAGCGATAGTTTACATAAGAAGTTATGTCAATCTTATCTTAAAGCAGCAAAAATAGCATTCGACAAAGGCGATCTTAAAACTGCTACCAAACATATAATTAATTGTATCTCGCTTTCAACTGAAAGAAAGGATACTTTAATGCTTATTAAAGCGCATAAAAGTAATGCCGATATCTATCGGGAAATTAAAAACTTTGATGCTGCCTCTATCGAAGTAAGAGAGGCAATTCATTTAGCGCTGATAACAAAAAAAACAAACTATTTATTGTATAGTGCGTACATTACTTTAAGCACAATTTTTATTGAAGGTCAGCACAGGGTCGATTCATCTATTTATTTTTTAGAAAAAGCAATTCCGCTTGTAACTGCTGCAGGCGATTCCTCTACATTGGCGCAATGTTATAATAATATGGCGGTAAATTTACAACGTCAGCAAAAGTATTCAAAGGCAATTTTGTTTTATAAACAAGCACTAAGTATACACCTTTTAAAGGGTAATAGGTATCCAATACTACTTTGTAACAGCAATATTGCCCAGGCAATGTGCGATTCAAAAAATTATAGTGAAGCTATTAAGCAGGCAATTTATACTCTTGGTTTATTTAATAGTGATGAACATCCTTCGGTAAGAACAGATATTCATCTAAGTATGGCGCGCAGTTATTTGCATCTTAATCAGCCCGACTCGGCTGAAAAATATTTTGAGAAATTTTTTGAAGGAACGATCATGTCTTTTCAGAACGAACAAAATAAAACCATTAACGAATTAAATACGAAGTATAAGACCGAAGAAAGAGAAAAAGACATTTCAATTCTTAAAAAAAATTCAGAATTGCAGGATGAAGAAGCAAAGCGAAAACAAATAATCATTTATTTTTTTGTTGGCTTAAGCTTGCTTCTGGCAATTAGCGTTTACCTGGCGGTGAAAAGTTATTTTACCAAGAAAAAAGCCAACCTTGTTATTACACAGCAAAAACATTTGGTAGAAGAAAAACAAAAAGAAATTATAGATTCTATAAACTATGCAAAACGCATTCAGTTTGCTTTACTTCCACCTGCTGAATTTTTAAAAAAGAATTTAAATGAACATTTTGTGTTATTTAAACCAAAAGATATTGTCAGCGGCGATTTTTATTGGGCCACAAAAAAAGAATACGGCTTTTACCTGGCAGTTTGTGATTCAACAGGGCATGGGGTTCCGGGTGCGTTTGTAAGTCTTATGAATATTTCTTTTTTAAATGAGGCCATTAACGAAAAAAACATTCACGAACCAAATAAAGTGTTAGATCATGTGCGCGAGCGTCTTATAAAAAATATGGATGGACAAGATGGCATGGATGCAACTTTGGTGAGATTTGAAAAAGATAAGATCACATATGCATCAGCACATAACAAACCGGTGCATATTCGCAATAATGCATTTGTTGAAATGAAAGCAGATAAAATGCCTGTAGGAAAAGGCGAAAGAACCGAGTCGTTTAATCTTTATACGATCGAGCACCAGAAAGGAGATTGTATTTACTTTTATACCGATGGTTTTGCAGACCAGTTTGGTGGGCCAAAGGGCAAAAAATTTAAATACAAACAGCTTGAAGAGATATTACTTAAAAACCACAAACTGCCAATTAATGAACAATCTCAGGCTCTTGAAAAAGCCTTTGAAGTGTGGAAAGGCCAATTGGAGCAGGTAGACGATGTGTGTATCATAGGCATAAGGTTGTAATTTTACTTAAAAATCATGCGTTTAAAGCATATCTTCCGGCCACAAATCACTTGAATTCACTATATTTGTGTCCCTAAAAACAGATCAGATCGGAAATGAAGAACATTCGTAACTTTTGTATTATTGCACATATTGACCATGGTAAAAGCACCTTAGCAGACCGTTTATTAGAATATACTGGAACTGTAAATAAACGCGATATGCAGGCGCAGGTACTCGATGATATGGATCTTGAAAAAGAACGTGGCATTACTATTAAGAGTCACGCCATTCAAATGGATTACCCATACAAAGGCGAAAAATTTGTTTTGAATTTAATTGATACTCCCGGCCACGTGGATTTTAGTTACGAGGTTTCCCGCTCTATTGCTGCGTGCGAAGGCGCTTTATTAATTGTAGATGCGGCACAGGGAATCCAGGCACAAACTATTTCTAATTTATATTTAGCATTAGAACACGATCTTCACATCATTCCTATTTTAAATAAAATGGATCTGCCAAGTGCAGAACCGGAAGTGGTAATGGATCAGATTGTTGAGCTTATTGGTTGCGAAAGAAGTGATATTATTCCTGCCAGCGGAAAAACAGGAATGGGCATTGAAGAAATTCTTTCTGCCATTATCGAAAGAATAAAAGCACCGGTTGGTGATCCTAATGCGCCTTTACAGGCATTGATCTTCGACTCTGTATTTAATTCGTTCCGTGGTATCATCGCCTATTTTAAAATTATTAATGGCACCATAAAAAAAGGTGAGAAAGTAAAATTCGTAAATACAGGTGCATTTTATAATGCAGATGAAGTAGGTGTTTTAAGATTAAAGCCGGAGCCTCGTCCTGAACTAAGCACGGGCGATGTAGGATATATTATTTCTGGAATTAAGAGTGCAAAAGAAGTAAAAGTAGGAGATACCATTACACATTTTGACCGTCCCTGCACTGAAGGGATTCATGGTTTTGAAGAAGTAAAACCAATGGTATTTGCTGGTATTTACCCGGTAGACACCGAAGATTTTGAAGAGCTGCGTTACAGTATGGAGAAGCTGCAACTGAATGATGCTTCTTTAACCTGGGAGCCGGAATCATCTTTAGCTTTGGGCTTTGGATTTCGTTGCGGCTTTTTAGGAATGCTGCACATGGAAATTGTTCAGGAACGTTTAGAGCGTGAGTTTAATATGACGGTTATTACAACCGTTCCTAACGTATCGTACATTGCCTATCAAACCAACGGCGATGTTGTAACTGTAAATAATCCAAGTGATCTTCCGGATCCGGGTCGTATTGATCGTATCGAAGAACCTTATATTAAAGCAAACATTATTACCAAATCTGATTTTATTGGTCCGGTAATGAGCTTATGTATCGAAAAACGCGGACAAATTGTAACACAAAATTATTTAACGGCAGACCGTGTAGAGTTAGTATTTGAAATGCCATTGGGCGAAGTTGTGTTCGATTTCTTTGATCGTTTAAAATCTATTTCAAAAGGCTATGCTTCGTTCGATTATCATCCAACAGGCATGCGCGATTCTGATCTTGTTAAGTTAGATATACTTTTAAAAGGCGAGCCGGTAGATGCTTTATCATGTTTAATTCATAGAAGTAATTCATACCAGTTTGGCAAAAAGATCTGCGAAAAATTAAAAGAACTAATTCCGAAACAACAGTTCGAGATCCCAATCCAGGCTGCTATCGGTGCAAAAATCATTTCTCGTGAAACAATAAGCGCTATGCGTAAAGACGTTACCGCAAAATGTTATGGTGGTGATATTAGCCGTAAGCGTAAATTATTAGAGAAACAAAAAGAAGGTAAAAAACGTATGAAGCAAGTTGGGAATGTAGAGATTCCACAAAGTGCGTTCATGGCGGTTTTAAAACTGAACGATTAATGCACAGGAGCATTGTTTTATTTATATTAGCCTGACTATAAAATGAAGACAATGCAAATGAAAAGCATCCTAGGCGATATCCGGTTCTGGATCTTTCTTTTTTTTATAGTTCGGCTTTTTCATATTACTAATCCTCCATTAGAAGTTTCGCATAACTGGCGACAAACAACAGTAACAATGCCTGCCCGTAATTTTTTTGAGGGCGAGAATAATATCCTTCTTCCTAAAGTAGATTTTGCAGGAGAAAAAACCGGCATTACCGGTATGGAGTTTCCAATACTTAATTACTTAATTTATTTAGTTTCACTTGTATTTGGTTATGCGCACTGGTATGGCAGACTTATTACCCTTGTTTTTTCGTGTTTTGGTTTGTGGTATTTTTATAAGCTCGTTCATAAATATTTTAATATATCCATAGCATTTAAAGCAACCTTTATTCTTTTATTCTCAGTGTGGTTTACGTATTCAAGAAAAATAATGCCCGATACATTTTCAATGTCGCTTGTAATAGCGGGAATATATTATGGGAGTAATTATTTTGACCAGAAAAACAGTTTAAAAAACCTTTTACTTTATTTTACATTGGTATTGGCAGGTATATTATCCAAGCTACCCTCAGGTTATCTTTTAGTTGTAATGATTGTGTTTTTATTCGATAAAAAAATTCCAATTTTAAATAAAAGTCTTTTCATAATTATTTCTTTAGTGATCATGTCGTTTGTTTCAGTATATTATTTTTATTGGGTGCCGCGAATAACAAAAGAGCATGGCTTCGACCATTTTTTTATGGGCAAAGGAATAGTTGAAGGAATGGTTGAGATCTTTTCGAATTTAAATAAAGCACTGCAAAAATTTTATAACGCCGCTGTAGGATATACGGGGTTTATACTATTTATTTGCGCATTATTTGTAGCCATAAAAAGAAAAGAGAAAAATGTTTTATTGGTTTTTGGATTATGTTTCTTTGCATTTTTAGTAATAGTTTTTAAAGGCGGCGCAACATTTTACAATCACACATATTATATTGTACCGTTTGCACCTGTTATGGCCTTTATTTGCGCTTATGGCCTTTCTCTTATTAAAAACAACAAACTTACTGTTGTGTTTTTGGCATTAATTGCAGCGGAATGTATACTTGTTAGTAACAGTGATTTTTATATAAAAGAAAAAAACCTGGCCATTCTCAATCTCGAAAAAGATCTTGATCAGTTTAGCAAGCCAACCGACCTCATACTTATAAATAGCGGCGAAGTGCCAACGCCGGTTTATTTTGCGCATCGCAAGGGTTGGATAGAAAAGAATGAGCTTATTGCAGATACAGCTTATATTGAAAGCCTAAGAAAAAAGAAATTAAAATATATTATAATTCTGAAGAAAGCTTTTGGAAACGAAATTTCCTTGCAGTACAAACAGCTTTTATCTAATCCTGATTATACCATTTATGATATTCAAAAGTAAAGCAAAGTAATATGCTTTTTAACTCAGCAATGTTTTTAGTTTTCTTTATTTGTGTTTACATTCTTTATTGGTTTGTGTTTAAAAAGCACAAAGTGTGGATCTTATTACTTTCTGGCTGTATCTTTTATGGTTGTTGGGATTGGCGCTTTTTAATTTTATTGTTCTTTACCAGTGGCGTTGATTTTTTATCTGCTCAAAAAATAGGCGAATCAGAAAACCAAAAGGCAAAAAAAACCTGGTTAATTGCATCGGTATTAATTAATTTAATTATACTGGGCTTTTTTAAATATTATCATTTTTTTGCCGAATCGTTTATTGATCTTTTAAATATATTTGGTTTTCACCCCTCATTTACTACACTAAAAATAATTTTACCGGTGGGCATCAGCTTTTATACATTTCAATCTATTGCTTATGTAACTGATGTTTATCGCGGTAAAATTAAACCTGAAAGATCTGCTCTGCATTACTTTGCTTTTATTTGTTTCTTTCCACAAATGGTGGCAGGCCCAATTGAGCGCGCTAAAAAACTATTACCTCAATTTAAAAAAGAAAAACAGTTTAGCTTTTTGTATTTTGAAACGGGCATCAATTTAATTCTTTACGGGTTTTTTAAGAAGATAGTTATTGCAGATAATCTCGCTTTGATCGTGGATGAGCTTCACGCTGATCCACAAGATCATGGTCCAGAAATTTTGTTTTTAGGGATGATCGCTTTTGCTATTCAGATCTATACAGATTTTAGTGGTTATAGCGACATTGCAAGAGGAACGGCGCAATTATTAGGATTTAAGCTTTCTAAGAACTTTTATTTTCCATATTTCTCAACCAGCTTAAAACAGTTTTGGTCGCGTTGGCATATATCTCTTTCAACCTGGTTTAGAGATTATGTTTATATTTCTTTAGGAGGAAATAAAATATCCAAATTTAAACGTAACATTAATTTATTAATAACATTTATAGCATCCGGATTTTGGCATGGCGCTAATTTTACATTTATCTTATGGGGCTTTTTTCATGGCCTGGGTTTAATTGGTGAGAAGAGCCTGAATAAAATTAGATTGCCAAAAGTACTTTCCGGAGTTTTAGTTTTCTTATTTGTGGCCGTATTGTTTACATTATTCAGGGCGGCGTCCTTTTACGATTTCGTGAACTATATGCAACTTTTGCTTTCTTTTAATAACACTTCGGGCATAGGAGTTATTCATTTAATAACCGGTAAATTATTTTTCATTATACCATTTTTGTTATTTGTTTTATTTGAGATATCAAAGTATAACAAAAAGGGTTTATCTAAATATAAATATAATATGATCGGTAATTTTTTAATACTTATTGCTATACTTTTATTTTCGGTTTTCGAGAACGCACCAAGCTTTATTTATTTTCAATTTTAATGAAGAGAAGAACAGTATATATAATTTTTTGTGGCACAATGGTCTTATTATTTTTTGCTGTTCTTTTTATTGTACCTGACAAAGAATTTTTATTTAAAAATGCGCTGGGTGATTGTAGTGGCCGCGCACAATTTATGTACAATGCTTTATACACAGATAAAAAAGAGGCGGATGTTGTTTTATTCGGTTCTTCGCGTATCATGAATGGCGTTTACGATTCTGCTTTTGGCAAAAATAAAATTTTAAATTTGGGTTACTGCAGGTTTGGAAGAAATCTGGATGCTTTTTTTATTGAAGAATATTTAAAAACACATCAGCCAAAAAAAATTATTTTAGAAGTTAGATCAGAAGAAGGAAGCAACTCACATCCTTTAACACCTTTTTTAATGCCGGTTTCTAAAATTGCCAACGATTTTTATACGCTCGATGGAGATGTGATTAGTAATCTTTACAACAAATGGCTTTGCAATTTAAAATTTACAAGAAGTAAAATTTTTACTATAGAGGATGCTACTGTTTTTGAAACCAAGGTGCAATATGGTTTTTGGGCAAACCTTACAGATCCCGATCTCATTGCAATAACTGCAAAAAGAGTGGAAGATAGTTTGGAATTATTGACCGAAACACCTCAAAAAAAAATGAACCGCAACTCGGAATTTTATTTTGAAAAAATTAAAAAGGCCTGTGACGAAAAAAACGTGAAGCTTTATTTTTTATACATTCCTTCGTTTGGTAATGTTTATAAAAGGCCGGCGCTTCAAAAAGAGTATTTAACTTACGCTACCTGTATTATCCCTCCCGATAGTGTTTTTTGTAACAGCAGCAATTTTGCTGACTACAACCATTTAAATAAAAACGGCGCCAGGCAATTGAGTATTTGGTTTAATAATTATTTAGAATCCAGGTAGCTACTTTATCAACGCAAACATTGTTCACAAATGCTGTAACTATAGGCCAGCTTTTGCGTTATGCTCCGTAAATTTACCTAATGCGATTTTTAAACCTAATTTTCCTTCTTGCCTTTAGCCTTTCTCTTTCTTCCCAACTAAAAAAAGAGTATTACGATGCTAAAGAATCACAACTAAAATCCGAAACCGATTATTATAAAGGCGTTCCTTATGGTGCTTATACTGAATATTATCAAAACGGTGGTATACTTTCAAAAGGGTATTATTATTCGGGCAAGCTAAGTCATTTCTTAGGGAAAGAAGATAGTATTTGGACATTTTATTATGAAGATGGCGGCAAAAAAGCCGTTGAGCGCTATAATAAAGGTCAAAAAAATGGAACGAATGTGTATTATTTTAAATCCGGAAAGATCTCGCAGCTGACAAGGTTTGTGGATAATAAAGCAGATAGCAGCTGGACCTCTTTTCATGAGAACGGCAAAGTAAAAAGCCGGGAGCCTTTTGTAAATGGCATTAAAGAAGGTGAGTGGACCTATTATTTTGATAATGGTCAGCTTGAAAGTAAAGGCGCTTTTGAAAAAGATAAACGTAATGGTAAAGTTGAAACTTATACCAAAACCGGTAAGTTATTGGCCATACAGGAGTATTGTAACGGCAAAGCCTGCAACCGTTGGGAAGAATATTACGATAACGGACAAAAGAAATTTGTAAAAGAATATAAAGATAGTACACTTTACCTGATAGATCTTTGGAATAACCAGGGCAAACAGCTTGTATCGGGTGGTAATGGAAGCATTACTGCAAACTATGATAACGGTGTTGTAAAAGCAATGGGCTTTTATAAAGATGGTTTGCAGGATGGTGTATGGCGTTTCTTTCATGCCAATGGCGAATTAGATTATGAAGCAACTTATGCTAACGGTATATTAAACGGTTATTACTCTTCTTATTTTGCAAACCACAAAGTAAAAAGTGAAGGAGAATTTATTAATAACAAGAAGAATGGGGTTTGGAAATTTTATACGCCTGAAGGCAAGCCCGAAATGATAGGCACTTTAAAAGATGATCTGCGCGATGATAAATGGACCTACTATTACTCTAATGGAAAAATTGAAAGCGAAGGGTATTACTTAAATGATAAACAAACAGCTACCTGGAATTATTTTTATCGTGGCGGCGAAAAATGGCGCCAGGGAAATTATGATACCGGATTAAAAGCGGGTATTTGGGTAACTTGGTTCGAAAATGGAAAGAAATTACAGGAAGGCCCTTATGTTTTAGGAAAAGAAAATGGTTTATGGACAAGTTGGTGGGATAACGGTACAAAAAAAGATGAGGGTACGTTTAAAGACGCACTTTTGGTAGATAATTGGCAGGGCTGGTTCATTAACGGAAAGCAAAATTATGCCGGAAATTACAACAGTAAGGGTAAAAAACAGGGAAAATGGGATTATTTTTACGAAAATGGGCAGTCGCGTGAAACCTGTTCGTATGTAAACGGTATAAAACATGGGAATTATATCCAATGGTTTGAAAAAGGAAGCTTTGTTGACACAAAAGGGAAATACCGTAAAGGACATCAACATGGCGAGTGGACCTATTATTATGAAACCGGAGGAATTAATCGCATTCAACACTTTAAAAATGGCAAGCTAAGCGGCACAAGTTTATCGTATTATACAAATGCCAAACTACAAAGCGAATGCAATTATAAAATTGTAAATGATAGAAGGAAAGGTAAAGTACAAAGTGTTCCTCATGGTTTATGGGTATTTTACGACAAAAGCGGCAAAGAAATAAATAGAATTACTTATGAAAACGGGGTAAAAAAATAAGTGCAGTTTTTTTTGTTATATTTGTAATGTACAAGTTATGATCAGATCAGTTTTTAAAATAGTTATAATAGCATTTGCGTTATCATTTGTTTCATGCGGTAATGCAGAAAAACAGGAAGACAATATTGTTGTTGATGAAAGCACTAAACAGGCCGTTCAGGAAACAAAATTAAATGCACAAAACGTATTTAATTCAATGCCTGACAGGCAAATAATTTTGAAACTAATTGATGATAATAAGATTGAGTACAACCCCGATTTTTTAAATGATCCTAACTCAGTTTCAAAATACACGATCGAATTTTATAAAGCAGCCAATTTAGGTATTTACGGTTCAGATCTAAGTATTGCCAACTCATTTGATCAAACACAAGAAAGTATGGTGTTTTTAAAATGCGTTAACTCTTTAGCAGCAAATATTGGTGTTAACGGCGCCTTCGATCAGGCAATGTTTGATCGTATGGAAGCCAACCGTTCGAACAAAGATTCAACATTAGAAATTATTACTGGCGCATTTAAAAAAGCAGATGAGATCTTAAAAGTTAATAACCGTCCTGCTACATCAGCTGTAATTCTTGCAGGTTGCTGGGTAGAAGGTATGTATGTTTCTTGCCAGATCGCAAAAACGCCAAGTGGTGAAAGAATAGTGCCGACAATTATTGAACAAGGTGAATCATTAAAAAATCTGATAATAATGCTTGAAGCTTCTAATTTATCAGAAGCCGGTAAATTTATTGTTGCTGATCTTAAAACTATTCGCGATGCTTTTGAAGCAGCTGAAGCCAATACGGTTCAAAACCTTGAAACGATCAAGACAATAAGTGAAAAGGTAACTATCTTAAGAACCAAGCTTACTGCTGGCGCAGTTTAATACGACTACACATTTAACTTTTTTTCCAAAACCATTTCCTTAAAATTCATTCAATTATCCTTAAATTAGTATTTGCTAATGAAGCGATTATTTGCCATAATTTTTGTATTCTTTTTTGTAAGCCGCAGTTTTGCAGCTTACATTTTAATTCCTATGGATGAAGAGCAGAAAAATCATTTAAAAGCATACGGCCTTGCCTACTGGGCATTAAAAGGTGAGTTAGAGATCCACTGGTTATTGAACTATCGCGGTGGAAGCTTTATGATCCCTAATGGAAAAACAGTTTCAAACGAATGTGTAATAAGAGGTATTAGTTACGAAACAATTTCTGATGCGCAGGGAAATTCTATTCTTGCCGAAATTGCAAACCCGGAAGTGAATATGGATGCAGTGAAATTAGAAAAAGCACCACGCATTGCTGTTTATTCACCAAAAGGTAAACAGCCCTGGGACGATGCCGTAACGCTGGTTTTAAAGTATGCAGAAATTCCTTACGACATTGTTTATGATGAAGAAATTTATTTAGATAAATTAAAAGATTACGATTGGCTGCATTTACATCACGAAGATTTTACGGGACAATATGGTAAATTTTTTGCGCAATTTCAAAATGCGGCCTGGTATCAAAACGATGTAAAAGAAAACGAAGCACTTGCAAAAAAATTAGGCTTCACAAAAGTTTCTTTAATGAAATTAAACAGCGCAAAAAAAATAAAGGATTTTGTTTTTAGTGGTGGTTTTTTATTTGCGATGTGCAGCGCAACTGATAGTTATGATATTGCGTTAGCTGCAGAGGGCGTTGATATTTGCGAGAGTATGTTCGATCACGATCCTGCAGATAAGAATGGAACTGCAAAACTGGATTATTCAAAAAGTTTTGCGTTTGAAAACTACCAGTTAAAGCCAAACCCGTATGAATATGAATACTCAACTATTGATACCTATTTCTCGCGCCGTAATTATGGTATGACCCAAAAAACAGATCTTTTTACTTTATTTGAATTCTCTGCCAAGTGGGATCCCGTGCCAACAATGCTTTGTCAAAACCATACTAATACTATTAACGGCTTTTGGGGACAAACAGCCGCCTTCGACAAAAAATACATTAAAAAAAATGTTCTTATTATGGGTGAAGCAAAGGCTTTTAGCGAAGCACGGTACATTCATGGTGATATTGGTAAAGGCACCTGGACATTCTTTAGCGGCCACGATCCTGAGGATTATGAGCATAGAGTAGAAGAGCCGCCAACTGATCTTTCGTTGCATCCAAATTCGCCGGGCTACCGTTTGATCTTAAATAATATTTTATTTCCGGCAGCAAAAAAGAAAAAACAAAAAACATAATTTCTAATTCCCCCTTTACAAAGGGTAGATAGATTTTTTATATTTTATTTAATATCAATTAATAAAAGCATTATTTTTACGCCATCAATTTCATTTTAAAAATAATTGTTTCAGCTCTTGCAGTATTTATTGTTGCACATCTTTTACCGGGCGTACGAATAGATAATTATTTAACTGCATTATTAGTAGCAGTTGTACTTGCTTTTTTAAATACAATTGTAAAACCAATTTTAACCATACTTACCATTCCTATAACGGTTGTTACCTTGGGGCTTTTTTTACTGGTAATAAATGCAGTGATCATTATTTTTGCCGGTAAGTTGGTTGATGGCTTTTATGTGAACGGTTTTTGGGCCGCACTTTTCTTTAGCCTTATTTTATCAATATGCACAAGCATTTTAAATATGCTGTTTGGTGTTAATGATAAACAAAAAAGAGAAGAAGATTAATTAGCTTTTTTATATAAACATTCCGTCAGGGTTCCGATAGGTATCGGAAGCGGTGAAAAATACTTTATGTGAAAGATGAACAACAAGATTCCAGCCCAAATAAAAAAAGAGGACCAATGTGATCCTCTTCCTTTTAATTTTATTTACAAATAAATTTTACTGATCGAATTTATTATAGTTTGGTGGCACCGATAAACTAGCCTCATCCGGCACTTTACGGCCAATTTTTACAACTTCTAATTTTGTAAGTAATTTGCCATCGCTTAATTGTTTTTCTTCACTTAATAAAGGCATACAACCTTCAGGCAGATCTTTAATTTGATTATAATAAATGCTTTGTTTGTCTTTACGGTTCCATAATTTAATTACAGGCGTAAAAAAAGCAAATTTGTTTTCGGCTACCCAATAAGTAATGCTTGTATTTTCATCTGTATTTTTTACAGTATACTCAGTACACTTAATACCTTGTATGTTTTTTGTGCTTGCGCCTTTTGTTACAGTACAAACACCTTTAACTACTGGTGGCGTTTCGCTTTTATGCTCACCCCATACTTTACGTTTTGGGTTTACAAATTTTATCTTGCTGGTGGTAAGGTCAAAAATAAAACTGCCTTCAATAGCACCCGATTTTTTACCATACTGGTCAAGCTTAATTATATTATCTTTTACAAGATAAATATTTGTGGTAGTATCTTTTTGAGTTGCATACTTAAACTCAATACTTCCATTAAAGTTTTGCGCAGTAATTTGGGTTAAACCAAAACAAAGGCTAAGGGCAAATAAAATCTTTTTCATTTTAAAGGATTAAATAGAGTACTAAATTATGTATTTTCGGGAATATTACTACAATGAAAGACAAAAATTCACATAATTTTGGCATAGAAGGAGAAAAAATAGCCAAAAAACATCTTTTAGAGAAGGGTTATGAGATATTAGAGCAAAATTGGCGGTTTAAAAAGTACGAAGTAGATATAATTGCCACTCATAATAACCTCATTATTTTTGTTGAAGTAAAAGCCCGCAGTACCAGCGATTTTGGAGAACCCGAATTATTTGTAACTGAAAAGAAGCAGGGTTTTTTGGTGCATGCTGCACACGAGTATTTAGTCTCAAAAAATATTGAGCTCGAAAGCAGGTTTGATATTATTTCGGTTTTACAACTTAATAACACCTTACAGGTAAAACATTTAGAGGGAGCCTTTTATCCATCAATAAAGTAGCGTATATTTGTACATGCGCAAAATCAACAATAGCAGGTCCGGTGCGGGCGGCAAGACTAAAAAACCTTTCAGTAAAAAATCAAACAGCGATAGGGTAAAAAAAGATGACAATTCATTTTCCGACAGAGGCGATAAAAAAGCACCGGAAAAAGGATCTTACAAAAGTAATTACAGCGGCAAGGATAAAAAGCCATTTAAAAAAGAATTTGGCGATTCTAATTACAACGATAAGCCAAAAAGAAGCTATAGCGATTCGGAAGAAAAAAAGCCATACAAAAGAGATTTTGATAAAGACTCTAAGTATAGTGATAAACCGAAAAGAAGTTTCGGAAATTCTGACGATAAAAAATCATTCAGCAAAGATTCTAAATACAACGATAGACCAAAAAGAAATTTTGGCGGATCGGATGAGAAAAAACCTTTTAAGAAAGGTTACGGCGACGAAAAAGAATCAAAATACGATTATAAACCAAAACGCGATTCGGAAGGATCAGAAGAGAAAAAACCGTACAAAAAAGATTTTAAGTTTGGCGATAAGCCCCGCAAAAGCTTTGATGGTGGTAGCGACAGAAAACCTTTCAAAAAAGATTTAGGCGGAGATAAAAAAGAATCATCTTTTAAAAAGTTTGATAAAAAGTTTGATGATTCACCAAAGTTTGAAAAATCAGATAAAAAACCACAACGTAAAAGCAGCCGTAGTTTTAATGAAGATTCAGATAAGACCAAGCGTGTAAAGTTTGATGAATTTGAAGACGGTAAAACATTTTCAAACGCTTCAAAAAGCGAAGGGGATAAAAAAAGTTTTAAAAAACCAAACCTTGTTAAGAAAACGGCAAGCGCAGATGGTTTAACACGTTTAAATAAATACCTTTCAAACGCAGGTATAGCCTCACGTCGCGATGCAGACGTGTTGATACAAAGTGGTGTTGTTAAAGTAAATGGCGTTGTAATTGATCAGCTGGGATACAAAATAAAAGAAGGAGATAAAGTAACTTATAGTGATGCGCCCGTAAAAAGCGAACGCAAAGTATATTTGTTACTCAACAAACCAAAAGATTACATAACTACGGTTGACGATCCACAGGAACGTAAAACAGTTATGGAATTAATTAAAGGCGCTTGTAAAGAGCGTTTGTATCCTGTAGGTCGTTTAGATAGAAATACTACCGGCTTGCTTCTGTTTACAAACGATGGTGAGATCACCACAAAACTAACACACCCAAAATTTGGTGTGAAAAAAGTATACCACGTTAGTTTAAATAAAGGCTTAAAAACAGAAGATTTTAGCGCCATAACCGAAGGTGTTGAGCTGGAAGATGGTATTGTAAAAGCAGATGATCTTGCTTTTGTAGGAGAAGGAAAAAAGGAGATCGGTATCGAGATCCACAGTGGGCGTAACCGCATTGTGCGCCGTTTGTTCGAGCACCTGGGCTATGATGTAATTAAGCTGGATAGGGTTGTATTTGCAGGCCTTACTAAAAAAGATCTGCCTCGTGGAAAACACCGTTTTTTAACGGCAAAAGAAATTGGCTTTTTGCAAATGATAGGATAAAAATTAGTATTTTTAAAGTATAGAAAACCATTTTTGAATTAATAATTATGTGTGGAATTGTAGCATATATTGGTAAACGCGAAGCTTACCCTATTTTAATTAAAGGATTACAACGTTTGGAATATCGTGGTTACGATAGTGCCGGCGTTGCTATGATCAATAAAGAAGGAACCCTTAACGTGTATAAGCGCAAGGGAAAAGTAAGTGACCTTTTGACGTTTGTAAATAAAGAAGATACTACCGGTAATATTGGTATCGGTCACACACGCTGGGCTACACACGGTGAGCCAAACGATGTAAATTCGCATCCGCATTATTCTCAAACAAAAGATCTTGTAATGATCCACAATGGGATCATCGAAAATTATTCGGCCATTAAAGAAGGTTTAACAAAACGCGGCCATACATTTTTATCGCAAACAGATACTGAAGTTTTAATTCATTTGATCGAAGAAATTAAAACGCACGAAAAAATGAAATTGGGCCATGCTGTGCAGGCAGCATTAAAACAGGTTATTGGTGCATACGCTATTGTTGTGTTGGATAAAAACGATCCTGACACAATTATAGCTGCAAAAAAAGGAAGTCCAATGGTAATTGGTATTGGCTCCGATGATTTTTTTATTGCTTCTGATGCTTCGCCAATTGTTGAGTATACAAAAAACGTAGTATATCTTGAAGATGAACAGGTAGCTATTTTAAGAAGAGGACAGGAATTAAAGATCCGTAATTTAAAAGATAAAGTAGTTACGCCATACGTTCAGGAATTAACATTAGAGATCGAATCCATTGAAAAAGGTGGTTACGATCATTTTATGTTGAAAGAGATCTATGAGCAACCACGTTCTGTTTTAGATAGTATGCGTGGAAGATTAAATGCAAATGCCGGCGAAATTAAAATGGGTGGCATTGTTGATCACGAGAAAAAATTTGAAAAAGCAAAACGTATTATCTTTGTTGCCTGTGGTACATCATGGCACGCAGGCCTCGTAGCTGAATATTTATTCGAAGAATTTGCTCGTGTACCTGTTGAGGTGGAGTATGCATCTGAGTTCAGATACCGTAATCCAATTCTTTTCCAGGATGATATTGTAATTGCTATTTCACAAAGTGGCGAAACTGCAGATACATTAGCGGCTATTGAATTGGCAAAATCAAAAGGCGCAACCGTATTGGGTGTTTGTAATGTAGTAGGTTCATCTATTGCACGCGCAACACATGGCGGTAGTTATACGCATGCCGGTCCTGAAATTGGTGTGGCATCTACAAAAGCATTTACAGCGCAGGTTACAGTACTAACGCTTATGGCCTTGCATATGGCAAAAGTGCGCGGTACCTTAACCGAAAGCCGTTATCGCCAGTTATGTTACGAGATGGAAGCAATTCCTTCTAAAATAGAAGAGGTATTAAAATTAAATGATAAGTTGCGCGAGATCGCCTTTATACATAAAGATACAAGCAACGCTTTATATTTAGGAAGAGGCGTTTCTTTTCCTGTGGCCTTAGAAGGCGCATTAAAATTAAAAGAGATCTCTTACATTCATGCCGAAGGTTATCCTGCAGCTGAAATGAAACACGGCCCTATTGCTTTAATTGATGAAGAAATGCCGGTGTTCGTAATTGCAACAAAAGGTGCCAACTACGAAAAAGTAGTAAGCAACATTCAGGAAGTAAAAGCACGTAAAGGAAAAATAATAGCAGTTGTAACTTCCGGTGATACTGAAGTGAAAGGTGTAGCGGATTATTGCATCGAGATTCCTGAAACAGATGAGTTTTTAGTGCCGCTTATTTCTGTAATTCCTTTGCAATTATTATCATATCACATTGCGGTAATGCGCGGTTGTAATGTTGATCAACCAAGAAATCTTGCAAAAAGTGTTACTGTGGAATAAAATATTTAGAATAGCACTATTTGCTTTTTTAATTGCATATTGTTCTTCATTTTTTTCGCAACCCGTTTATAGCAGGGATTTTGAAGCGCGTAAAAAAAATGTACCGCTTGCCATCATAAATAATCATTCAAATTACTTTTTTTTATTGCGCTATAATAAAGCTGCGCACGATATTACTATTGAAAGAAGAGCAAAGCCTTCGGCTGAGATCGTTTCTTTTACACCATTAAAGCTGGATAGCATAAATGCCGACTGGTTTAATTACGAAAACCTTGATTATCTTTTTTTTGAGTACAACTATCATACTTATTTCTTATTTGAAAAAGTATTAAACTCAAAAAAGAGCATCTACCTTAAAATTACCGATACACTTGGTAAAGCATCAGGATTTATTGAATTAGCAGCGCTTGAGAAAGAAAAAGGTGTAACCGAAATAGATTTTGAATACAAACGAACATACAACAATAATATTTTAATTGTTGCATCACAAACGTATGGCACTTTCTTAATTAAAAAAACAGTATTGATATTTGATGTAGAAAAACGAAAAGTAGTGCTTACAAAAAAACTTCCGATTGAAAATGCTGCTACGGGCTATTCAACGGCTTTTGAAGCTAATGCTACTAACGATTTATTTTTTGTTTTAGCAAAGGCTCACATTGTTTCTTATAAACGTAAAAATATAAATCATGAGCAGGTGCAGGTGCCCGTGTTTTTTTATGATTCGCTTATAGTAGTAAGCTTTTTAAACAAAGCAGCTTTTCCTGTACGAAATAAAATGTTCTTAGATGGATTTACGGGCGTAAATAGCATTCGCTTAATTCCTTCAAAAGAAACCGTTTCAACGCTCGTACATTTTTCTTCGCTAAAGCCGGGCGGAGAGATATGCACTTATTTTTTAAATGAAAAATTCAACAATGACCTTACGAATACTTCAAGGCCTTATATAATACCATTAGATAGTTCAATAAAAGAAAATCTTACATTTTATGATGGTACAGATTATAAAAGCGCTGCATATAAAGAGTACAGGCTACTTACAAATTTAAATACCGCTACAACAGAGTACGTGTTAACGGAGCGGGTAGAGGATTATTATTACAAAGAGCTTTTAGTATTGCAAAACGATCCTAAAACCGGGCAGGTGTTGCATCAAAACATTATTCCACGAAAAATATATTCTTTTAAAGGCCGCACACGTTTTAAAAATATTGGCAAAGCCATGCCTTTTATTTTTAAAGATAAATTACACGTTGTTGTTTTAGAATCGCCCGCAAATTTTAAAAAAGAAACCGATAAATTTAATTACCATCGTTTTAAAAAAGAAACCAATCTTTGGCATTCAAATCTTGTAATGTACACGATAGATAATAATGGAGTTATGGATAAAAAACTGTTGTATCATAATGCTAATTTTGATGCAGTGCCATTGCCCTACCAGGCAGAAAACGCAACTGACATTGTGCTTTATTTAAATAACACCAAGGTTGAAAAATTTGTTATTTTACGGCCGGATCAACTTTAGCGCTATCCGTTTTTATTTGCATTTTACTTAATTCTTCTAAAACGTTGTCGTACACTTTTTTATATAAAGCAGGATGTTTTGAATAGAAAGTGATTGTGGAATCGTACTGACTTTTAGAAACGTTATTTTCCGTAAGCGGATTAAAAGTATACAACGAATCCATTTTATCAGCTGGTAAATTTTTTACATTTATGTTACTTGTGCTTTCGGCAAGGGCAAAATCAACGATCACTTTTGTAAATTCTTCTTCGTTTAAAATATTTGCTGGCAATTGGGTTTCATCGTTTTTATTTAAACAAGAAGCCATAACGGTTATTACCGTGACAGATAATAGTATTTTTATAAATGAAGGGCAGGCCATAACTTACTCGGTAAAAGTATAATCACCCGTTTTAGAAACGCTTACTTTTGGAATGATATTGGTGTTTTCAAAATAAGCATACGGCTTTTTTAAAGTTTCCCAGAATTTATTTTTCTCTTCGTCGTAACTCTTTTTAAGCATTGTGTTATTTTTTTCGTTAAAGCGACAAGGGTAAATGGCTATGTGCGTTGTGTGTTTTTTGTTTTTTGCTTCGGTAGCTAAAACATAAACCTCTTCAATGGGATCATTCTCTAATGGAATGCAGCCAATAGTTACGCAATTGCCATGGATCATGATATCACCCCCCGGATCGGTTGCAGATTTTTTAATACGATCGCTGGCGTTAGGGTAATTTATTTTCATTGCCAAATGATAGCTGCTGTTTGGATTAAAAGTGGCTATTTCGTAAAAACCTTCAGGCACCTGGTAATCACCTTGTTTTCTTTTCGGACCAAGATCGCCGCTGGAAGCACAAATTGGAAGTGTTTTTAATAAAGTATATTTTTGGTCGCTTTTATTTTTTACCCAAAGCTCAAACTGTTTTTCAAACTTAAAAATGCGGAAGTAGAGATCAAAATCATCCTTTTTAATTTTCTTTTCTAAAAGCTGGGCCTGTAAACCCACCCATTTTTTATCGTAAGCTGTTCTAACACGCTTATTGCCTAATTGGGCTGTTTTAAAGCCGTCATCAAAGCGTGGGGTAAACGAAAACAGGGAAACAAGAATAACTAACAGGCAGGTATTGATAATCTTTTTTTTCATTTTAAAAGCGCTGAGGTTTCTTATCTATCTTTATAATACTAATGTAATATGTTTTTATTTAAGATCATTAAGAATAAATATTTTTTAACGATAATTGGAATTATCGTGTGGCTTCTTTTTTTCGATAAGAATGATGTGTTTACGCAATTAGATCTTATCAGTAAACGCAACAAACTTCAAAAAGAAAAAGAATATTACATTGCTGAAATAGAAAACAACAGAACTAATTTAAGCGAGTTGCAAACCAATACAAAAAGCTTGGAAACGTTTGCGCGCGAGAAATATTTAATGAAAAAAGATAACGAAGACGTTTATGTCTTCGTTACTAAATAAAATTATTTTTCAGAAGACTTTGGGCCTTTAGCAGCCTCAATTTTAGCCATTCCTTCAAGATCCCTGTCAAAGAAATACAAACCGCTTTTATCGTCACCGATCAGTTTTAATTTATCTACAATTTGTCTTGCTAAAGCTTCTTCTTCAATTTGCTCGCTAACGTACCATTGTAAAAAATTGTGGGTAGTATAATCTTTTTCTTTAAGGGTGATCTCAACAAGGTTATTGATCTCTGCAGTAACTTTCATTTCGTGTTTAAGAATTTCTTCAAATACAGATTTTACAGATTTAAAAGTAACAGGCGGTTGTTTTAACGCAGGTACAATACCATGGCCGCCGCGCTCATTCACAAATTTTAAAAGCTTTAGCATGTGCATACGTTCCTCATCAGTATGTGTGTATAAAAATGCCGAAACGCCGTTTAAACCCTGTGTTTCTGCCCAACTGGCCATTGCCAGGTAATATTGTGAGGAAGAGCCTTCCATTTCTATTTGCTTATTTAAAGCTGCGCTTACTTTAGCTGATAACATAATCTATAATTTTTACAAATATACCTAAATATTTTATTGTGATATTTTTGTGAATCTACCCAAAAACCTGAAGCATTTAAATGAGAATTTTCAGGGTGTTTTTAGGACGCAAAAAGCCTACAAAAAAATCTAAAAATTTAGTTTAGAGCTTCCCCAGATCGGGAATTTTTTTTCCTCCATTTTTAGATACTTCCGCGTTTTCAGAGGCTTGCGAGGGGTTTTGCTATGGGTTGTTAACACCCTTCTAACACGTTTTAAACAGGTTATTCAACCATGCCACTTATTGAATAGCTGTTTTAAATGAGTGAATAATTTCGACTACATCAGATATGTTTTTAAATTTAACAAAAATTGGAAGTGTTTATATAAATTTTCGGGGAGTTGAATAAGCGCATAAGTAAATGTGCTTGTGGTTGTAGCCGAAAGTTTAAATAGTTAATTAATATTTAAATTAAGTTTTATGAATAAAAAGTTACAGCTAGCAATTGTATTTTTCTTTTTAACTTTTGTAAGTTTTAAAGTTAAAGCATGTCACGGTTTACCTCTGGTAAATTACAACGTTACTGTTGGTGCAACAGGCGTTACGGTTAACGGTTCGTCCAATGCGTCTACATGTGGTTGCGGGCCATATTGGATGCAGGTAGAGATTGCCTGTACGGCAGCCGGTTTAACTGGTTTACCATCACCTGCAGTTCAAAACACAATTGATAACTGGGCCGGACCCGGCACTACGTATAATGCACATCCATGGTATTTTGGATTATTGAATGTGCCAAATTATACAATAGGAAATAATTGGCCTGACCAATGTGTGTTGGAGCCATATACTGCTGTTTTTATACCTTTTACTAATTTATGTCCCGGGCAAACCTATTTTTTACGATCCAGGGAATGGTTAGGAGGTAGTACCGCTGTTCCACCCGCAGGGCCTTGGTCTGCCATGACATCTTTTGTTGTACCGGGAGCCTTTACGGCATTAAATTTTAGTGTTACCGCCGTACCACCTAATTATTGTGCGCCAAACTCGGCAACCTTATCTATTAACAATATTGCAACATCGGCTTGCGGTAACACCACTTATTCATGGATGCCAAGTGGTTCTACCGCTACAAGTATCGTTGTTTCACCTGCTATTACTACAATTTATTCTGTTACTGTGAATGCGCCATGTCAAACACCTATTACAAAAACAATTTCTGTTAGTGTGGGTACAACACCTTCTGCCGCATTTACAGGCGGAAATGCCTGTACCAATGCTCTTATTAATTTTAATCATACCGGCACTGCCGGTGTTACGCACACGTGGTCGGCCAATCCAGCTACAGGTGTAACAATAACTTCCCCTAATATTGCCAATCCCGTCATGTCCTTCGCCAATGCAGGGCCTTATACTATTACACACGTGGTCTCTAATGGTGTCTGTTCACATACGGTCACAAGTAATATTACTATTAATCCCGGGCCTGATCCTGCTTATACAGTACCAACAGCAACACAGTGTTTAATTGGTAACAGTTATAATTTCGCAGCTTCAACACCTGGCGGCACACATAGTTATACTTTTAATCCCACAGCCGGAGCCCCTGCTGCGGGATCTTCTGCCAACTACGGCCCCGGAAGTTTTACAGCACCTGGTACATATACAGTTTATCACGAAGTAACAGTTACTGGCTGCACTTCATTTTCTACTTCGGTAATTAGTATCAGCCCGCACCCGAGTTTAACGTTGGTACCTAATCCGGCCATATGCGGTAATAGTAATGGAAGTATCTTCATAAATAACACTACTCCTGCCGGCCAAACGGTTATTAGTTTTTCGTTAAATGGAACAGCTATTGTTACACAAACACCAACAGGTTTACCAAGCGGCGCTTATACAATTGCATTTACCAATAACTTTGGTTGTATTACATCATCAGTAACCAACATTGCTAATACACCAGGTGTAACAAATTTAGCAACAACCTTTACTAACCCTGCCTGTGGTAACTCTAATGGTACAATTGTTTTAGGAACCGTAACAGGAGGCACCGGCCCTTTTACATATAGCGTTAATAACGGTCCGTTCTCTGCCGCACCACCTCTTACCAACTTACCTGCGGGCAGTTACGTAATAACGGTAAAGGACGTTAATAACTGCGTTTTCACGAAAACAGTAACCTTAGTTAATACACCTCCTCCCACCAACCTTACATTTACCACGAGCCCTACAGCATGTGTAGGCAATACTGGGATAATAGGCATAACTGGTGTAAGTGGTGGCACACCGGCGTATAGCTTTAGTGTAAATGGCGTGGCAAGTGGCTCGGTAGTCAACAGCCAGTCATTTGGCCCACATGTTATTACGGTAAGCGATCTTAACGGCTGTACGTTTTCACTAACGGCCAATGTGGCTATGGTAAGTGGCCCAACGGCTGCCACTATAGCAGTAACAGCGGCGGCATGCGGTAATGCTAATGGTAGTGCCACGGTAACAGGTGTTACGGGTGGTTCACCGGCTTATCAATATTCATTTAACGGGGGGCCTTTTGTAGGCAGCGGTATACAGGCAGGTATGCTTGCAGGGCCAAAAAGCGTAGTGATACAGGATGTTAACTCCTGTACTTTAACGGTTAATTTTACTATTGGCAATACGGGCTCACCCAGCTCGGCCATAGCTACCCTTACCAATGTAAGCTGCTTTGGGGGTGCCAATGGTGGCTTTAGTGTAAGCACCAGTGGTGGTACACCGGGTTATAACTATACCTTAACACCGGGTAACATTACCAATGGTTTTGGCATATTCACCGCCCTGGGGGCAGGGGTTTATACCATTAACGTAAAAGATGCATTAGGCTGTGTAACCACAGTAACAACAAGCATTAGCCAGCCGGCAGCCTTAACACTTAGCTTAAGCTCCTTGCAGCCACCCTGTAACGGTGGCAATAACGGTACGGTAAGCGCTACAGCAGGCGGGGGTACCAGCCCTTATCAATTCAATATCAATGGGGGGCCTAACCAGGTGAGCAATACTTTTAATACCAACATTTCAGCAGGAGCCTATAATGTAACAGTGATCGATAACCTGGGCTGTACATTCAGCCAGACCATTGCTGTAACACAGCCCTTGCCAATAACGGCAACACTAAGCACGATCGCTGCTAATTGTTCAAGCGCTAACGGTTCCGGCTCTGTAGCAGCCAGCGGCGGAACACCTATTTATACTTATACCTGGTCTCCCCTTGGAGGTAACGGGGCACAAACAACAGGACTTGTAGCAGGCACTTATAGTGTATTGATAAAAGATACCAAGAACTGTACCTTAACAGCAGTGGCCACTATCAGTGCCATACCGGGAGGAACAGCAGTCATTACCAATACCACTCATGTAACTTGTTTTGGAGCAGCCAATGGTAGCTTAACAGCTAACATGGTGGGTAATGTAACTGCCCCACTGACCTTTTCATGGAGCAATACCTCTACTAACCAAACAGCAGGCCCCTTAGCACCGGGTAACTATACAGTAACGGTAACCGATTTTTATGGATGTAAATCAACAGCGGTTGGCACAATAACACAGCCAAGCTCTATTACAGTAACCCCGGCTGGCTCACCTGCACTTTGTTTTGGACAGGCCAGCGGTAGTGCCACTGTGAGCGCCTCAGGAGGTACACCGGGCTATAACTACTTATGGTCACCTAACGGCTCTACCACAACAGTAGCACCGGGCCTGGCGGCAGGTAATTACAGCATACAGGTAACCGATGCCAATAACTGTGTACAGGTAAGAACAATTACTATTACACAACCTACTTCAGTAACTATTAATACCAGCACCTTAACGGCTGCCTGTAGCCAGTCTAACGGGGCAGCCTCGGCAACAGCCACAGGTGGTACGCCTGCCTATAGCTATACCTGGAGCACAGGTTTTATAGGCCAATCCCTTGTTAACGTATTTGCCGGCACATACACCGTTCAGGTAAAAGATGGTAATGGGTGTTTATATGTTCTGGCAGCTACCGTTCCTAACGCTTCGGGGCCTGCCATAGGTGTGTCCAGCTTTACCAACCCAAACTGCTTTGGCGGCAACAATGGTATTGCTACTACCACCATTAGTGGTGGTACGCCCGGACCGGGATTCCCGGTTTATAACTGGAGCAACGGACAAAATACCGGAACGGCAACCAATTTATTAAATGGTGTTTATACTGTAACCCTTACCGATGCGGCCGGCTGTAAAGCTTCTGCTTCTGTAAGCATTGTTCAGCCTGCTTCATTGACCATCAATGTAAGCGGTACTAATCCAAAATGTTTTAATGCTACCAACGGAACTGCTAACGCAGGGGTAAGTGGTGGTACACCGGGTTATACCTATGCCTGGCTGCCTGCACCGGGCGCGGGTGGTAGCAGTGCCACACCAAGTGGTATGGGACCGGGTAATTATGGTGTAACAGTAACCGATAGTAAGGGATGTATCATACAAGGCTCGGTAGCCCTGACCAATCCCCCACAAATGTTATCGGCCATTGCCTCTACCAATGTTACTTGTTTTAATGCCTGCAATGGTTTAGCCCTGGCCTCAACATCTAATGCCATAGGGGCGGTATCTTATTTCTGGACGGGTGGGCCTGTGCCATTGACCACACAAAGTGTGGCCAATCTTTGTGCAGGACAGTTCACCATGCTGGCAACAGATCAAAACTCCTGTACTGCTACTACGGTGGTTAATATCACCCAGCCGGCTTTATTGACCCTGAGCTTAAGTGCTATTGGATCGGTAAGCTGTAGTGGGGGCAATAACGGTTTTGCTACTGCCGCACCAAATGGTGGAACTCCTGCCTATACTTACAGCTGGAGCAACTCACAAAGCTCTGCTACCAGCAATAATTTAATTGCAGGTACTTATACTATTACTGTAACGGATTCTAAATCCTGTACTGCTACCACCCTAGCTAATATTACACAGCCTGCCGGCTTAACGGCTAATGCTACTTCTACCAACGTTACCTGCTTTAATGCCAACAATGGTATTGGTAATGTAGGCTATAGCGGTGGTACGGGTATTCCTAACATCTTATGGCAGCCAAGCTTATACACCACCCAAAACACAGGTGCTAATTTAGCCCCGGGTAACCATACGGTTACTTTAACCGATGGTAATGGTTGCCAGATCACCAAAACAATTACTATCACCCAGCCTGCCCAGTTAGTGGCTAATATCACCACCGTGGTACCAACCAATTGCGGACAGGCTAACGGTAGTTCTTCTGTTGCTGCCAGTGGCGGTGCGGGTGGATATACTTATTTATGGAGCTCTAATCCTTCTTTCACTAACGCGGGTATTACCAGCGTAGTGGCCCAGGCTTATACCGTTACTGTAAAGGATGCTAACGGTTGTACCATAAGCACCAACACGGTCATCCCTAATATTGCTGCTCCTGTGGTAGTAGTTACTGCTACTGCTGCTGTGGTTTGTTATGGACAGGCCAATGGTGGGGCTACAGTAAGCGTATCGGGTGGGGCCGGTGGCAATACCTTTTTATGGAGCTACCTGGCGCAAACAACTCAAAACGTAAATAATTTACCCGGCGGCCTGCACAGTATTACTGTGACCGATTTGGCTGGTTGTGTGGGTGGGGCCGTTGTTAATATTACCCAGCCTACACAATTAGTAACTGCTATTGGTTCTGTGACCAATGTGGCCTGTAGCGGCCAGTTCAATGGTGCCGCACAGATCTTATCTAATGGTGGTACGCCAAACTATACATATTTATGGTCGCCTTCCGCTCAAACAAATTCTGTGCTAACAGGCGTGGTAAGTGGTATTTATACCTGTACAGTATCTGATGCTAACAATTGTACCAGTACTAAAACAGTAAACATTGGCCAACCTAATCCTTTGATCATTACTACTAATACGGTGATCCAAAACAATTGTTTTGGTAACAATACCGGCCAGATCAACACAAGCGTGAGTGGCGGCTCTCCTGGTTACACCCTTACCTGGACACCGGCTCAACCGGCCAACAATCCTGTTATTACAAATTTAGTTGCTGGTAATTATACGCTAGCAGTTATAGATGCTCAAGGGTGCCAGGTGCAAAACCCATACACCATCACTGAGCCAAGCGTGTTAACCATCCAGTCTACTGCTACTACCCAGGCTACCTGCGGCAATGCCAACGGTACGGCTAATGTAGTGATCAGTGGTGGTAGTCCTGCTTTTAGCTATAACTGGAATACTTCTACTGCCCAGCTTAGCCCTAATGCTACTGGTCTGCCCCCGGGCAACTGGGTGCTTACCACTACCGATGCTAAAGGTTGTGTGATCACTGCTTCGGTAAATATTACGGCTGCTATCCTGCCTTCGGTTAGCGCTACTTCAAGCAATGTGACCTGTTTTAATTATGCTAATGGTAGTGCTACTTTAAGTCCTTTGGGTGTAAGCCCTTTTACTTATAACTGGAGTCCTTCGGGAATCTCTACTGCTGTTATTAACGGTCTTGGCCCTGCCGTATATTCTGCTACCATTACTGATAATAACGGCTGTAAGACTTACACAACGGTAAACATCACTCAGCCTAACGTGTTAGGCCTCATTCCTTCACCGCCTCAAACCATCTGCTTTGGCAACATCGCCCAGATATACGGACAGGCCTCGGGGGGAAGCACGCCTTACACCTACACTCTCACAGACCTCTCTTCTAACACTACTACAACCCTCCAATCTCCGGGGGGGATGAATAGTACGCCAACGCTGACAATGTCAACGCAGTATACAGTTTCAGTTACTGACGCTAACGGATGTTCGGCTGGACCTCAGACAATAGTTGTAGGGGTAAGACCACCACTTCTTGCAGTAGGTTCAACAAGTACAATTTGTGATACTAAAACATTAACGTTAAGCCCAACAATTACAAGTCCGGGTAAAGGCGGACCATATAATTATTCATGGAGTAATGCTGCTATTGGTTCTTCAGCCGTGATCACTGCAAATTATATAGCGGCACAAACAAGTACTTATTCTGTTGTAATTGACGATGGTTGTTCAATACCAAATGCAAAAGCAATATTTACAGTTATTGTTAACCCCGCACCAAATGCAACCTTTACACCTGTTAGAAGTGAAGGCTGTGCGCCATTAACTGTAATGTATAATGGTATAGGAGATTCTACAACTACAAACTTTAATCCGTTCTTCTGGACATTTGGCGGAGTGCCACAAACAGCAAGCCCTGTATTAAATCCACAAATAATTACATATGTAAATCCGGGCACATACTCATTAGCTTTAACGGTAACAAATAAATACGGCTGCCAACAAACTATAACAGATCTAACTGCTGCTGAAGCTTTTTCTGTACCGGTTGCAAGCTTTTTTACTAATCCGGGCAGCGCCAGCTTAATGGAACCTACCATTCATTTTAATAATACATCTTCAAGCGCAAATGCTTATGTATGGGATTTTGGAGATTACACATTCCCGAATGTAAATTCATCGTTCGCAATAAATCCGGATCATATATACAGTTATGCAGGTACGTACCAAATTTACCTGGTAGCTATAAACACTAAAGGCTGTAAAGACACCGCAACCGGAACTATAGAAATTACACCGGATATGGGTGTGTATATACCAAATGCATTTACACCTGATAATAACGGACGCAACGAAGTATTTATGCCTTATGGTTATGGTATCAGCGAGGACAATTATAAGATGGAGATCTTTGACCGTTGGGGTGAATTGATCTTTACTTCCACTGAGTTTAGAAAAGGTTGGGATGGAAAAGTAAAAGGCACAAACATTACAGGACAAGATGGGGTTTACATTTACAAAATAACAATATCTGATCTTGAAAATAATAAAAAGAATTATGTTGGGCATGTAACCCTTCTTAAACAATAATTAGTTCTTATTAAAAAACAAAAAAGCCTTTCGTAACTGGAAGGCTTTTTTTATGAAGATATTCAGTTATAGGTATTGATTTGCGCCAGGGATGCGTAGGGTTTAGCCACCACAGCTACGCCTGCCTCTTGCGTAGCGAGGAGGCCGAGGCGATAGCCGAGCCCGGAGCAGCCCGTTAAGGCGCCCAAAAAAATAACTGAATTAAAAGATTAATTAAAAAAGAAGTTAGTACGCACAAATTCTGTTATTGAGAAAATTTTTATTTTTTAGCAGTATTCTCTTTTGCAATAACAACAAAAACAGGAAAATGATCGCTGTAACCGCCGGTATATGTACCAAACTGATAGGTTGTAAAAGGATATCCTTTATTATTTCCATAATCACTTTTTAAAAATGATTTATTAAAAATTCTTACAGCGTAATATTGCCAGCTTTCGTATTTTTTGGGCAGAAAATTTTTATTCATAATTGCCTGGTCAAATAAATTCCAGCTATCCTGCCATGCAATGGAGCCCGTGCCTTCGTTGTATAATTTTTCCATAGGATTATAATATTTTACATCATCGCATTTTTTAAGATCACCACAAGTGTTTATTATTTCTTTAATTGAAACATTAACCGGATCATCATTAAAATCTCCCAACAAAATAACTTTCGCGGTTGGATCTGCAGTTGTAACGCTATCTGCAATATGACGCGCCATTTTTGCAGCGCCATTTCTGTTAGGTCTGCTGTTTAACTCGCCACCTCTACGCGAAGGCCAGTGATTTACCAAAACAGTTAAAGGCTCTCCTAAAAAAGATCCGCTTACAACTAAAATATCACGGGTTTTATAATTAGAATCTGTTACCAAAGTTACATGGTACGAAACCGATCTTGTAACTTTAAAATAACTTGGGTTATAAATAAATGAAGGATCAACGCCACGAATATCAGGACCTTCAATATGCACTACTTTATAATTACGTTTTTTTAAACGGGGTGAATTTACAAGATCCTCAACAACACTTTTGTTTTCAATTTCGCATAAACCCAAAATTGCCAAACCATCCGGCGTTACATCAGTTGCCATTTGTGAGATCACATCCGCAAGATGATCGATCTTTGTGCGGTAACGAGAGCCGTTCCAAACATTTTTTCCGCTTGGTGTAAATTCCTCATCATTCTTCCATTGATCATTTAATGTATCGTATAAATTCTCTACATTCCAAAAACCTATTGCGGAGATGAAATATTTTTTATCTTTTTCTAATTTTTGCGCGCTAACAGAGCACACAAATAAAACGAATAAGAAAAATAATTTATTTTTTATTACCATGATAAAATTTAATTAGGGCTTAAAAGTAGTAAATAATATGAGGTGATATGTTAAATGAATATTTTGAAATTTTAAACCGTTTTAATTAAAAAAGCCTTGAAATTTGGTAATATGTTGTTCACAATTAGCTAATAATGCACTAATCAAATATTTATATATTTACCGCGATTTAGTTAGAAGTGATCATCCTTGAGGTAATATAAAGGTTCTCTTTATAGGCCCGAAGCCGCTTCATACTAGTTAGCAATAATTAGGATGAAAAGCAGGTATAAAACACATCCCAATTTATTTAAGAGAACAAATAAGTAAATAGCGATTTAACAGTTTTAATAAAACAATATTTAATAATTTAGCTTAATGATAAAATCTACTACTATCAAACATTTAATTTGTTTTGCATTACTATTTTTTACGGGAACAACTTTCGCGCAGGTTACACAAGCTGATACAACACTAACATCAGGCGCATCAGATAGCTTAGATAACTCATTTAACATCCCAGTTTTTAATGCAACCGGTGGTGATATTGATTCTGATATCAGTCAACAAGAATCATCTTCTTTATTACAATCCGGTCGCGATCTTTTTGCTCAGTTTGCCATTTATCATTTTAACGCTGCACGTTATCGCATAAGAGGTTATTCGAATGAAAATTTAATGATGATGCTCAACGGAATTGATATTAATAATCCTGAAATTGGTTTTGCAGCATTTGGTGAGTGGGGAGGCTTATTTGGTGCCGCACCTTTTAGCGAATACAGGCTTGGTAACGGTGCTTCGCGTTATGGTTTTTCAGGCCCGGCAGGATATAATAATTTTGATTCAAAAGCTTCTTCTTTCAGAAAAGGCACACGTATTGCATACGGAACCACGAATAGAAATTACAGACATCGGATGTCAATAACACACTCAACAGGAATGATGGAAAACGGCTGGGCATTTAGAGTAATGGTAAGCAATACTACAGGCAACCAGGTGTACATTCCGGGTACATATATTCAATCAAATACTTTTTACGTGGGGCTTGATAAAAAAATAAACAGTAAAAATCTTTTATCCTTAACAGGCTATTTTTCTCCATCAGAAATTGGCGGCCGTTCAAACGCGCAACTAGAAGCTTACGAACTTACAAATGATCACTATTACAACAGGGCCTGGGGTTACCAGGATGGAAAAGTAAGAAACTCGGTTGTTCGTAAATCAACAAGACCAACATTTGTATTAACGCATATTTTAACACCAAACAGCAGCTCAAAATTAACGAGTACTTTATTTTATAATTCAGGAAAATCAAGCGTGTCTGGAATAAACTGGAACAACTCTCCTAACCCATGGCCGGATTATTACAGATATTTTCCAAGCTATTTTTATAACCAGGGTTTAACAGATCAGGGCGATGCACAAACAGCTTTGTGGCAAAATGATGTGAACACACAACAACTTAACTGGGACAGAATGATAGCGATGAACCAGGATAATGTATATACTGTACCATCACAGGTTGGACAAGGAACAAATACTACAGAAACAAGATCAAGATATATTCTTGAAGACAGAGTTGAAGATCTTAAAAATTTTGTTTTTAGTTCTGTTTACAATAAACGTATCGCAAATTTATTTATCAGTGCAGGTATAAACGGAAATGTTTACCGTAATCATAAATACAAAGTTATGAGTGATCTGTTAGGTGGTACTTTTTGGCTAGATTACGATCAGTTCGCATCAAACCTTGGTGTAAGTTCGGCCTTTCAACAAAATAATATTAATAATCCTGACAGAAAAATTTACGCAGGCGATAAATTTGGTTATGATTTTAATATCAATATTAATAAAGCGCAGGCATGGACACAAGCTGAATACAGCGTTGGTAAGTTTGATGCTTATGCAGGGCTTCAATTTTCAACTATGCAGGTTTGGAGAGAAGGATTTGTTGCGAACGGAAAATTTCCAACCACAAGTATGGGAAAAAGTGATGTGATCTCGTTTACAAATTATGGCATAAAGGGCGGTTTAACTTATAAGCTCAACGGTAGAAATTTTATTACAGCTAACGGTTGCTTTTTAACACGCCCGCCGGAAGTAAACACCATGTTCATTTCTCCTGAAACAAGAAATGATATTACAAAAGGCGTAACATCTGAACAGGTTGCGAGTTATGAATTAAGTTATCTTCTAAAATCGCCGGCATTTAAAGCAAGAGCAACTTATTACAATACATCTATCAATAACCAAAGTAACATGCGTATTTTTTGGTATGATGTTTATAATGCTAACGTAAATTATTTTTTAACCGGCTTAAACGAAAAACACCAGGGTGTTGAAGTTACACTTGAAAAAATAATAAAAACATCGCATGTTTTACAGGGAGTTTTTGGTTACGGAAATTATTACTACACTAATCGTCCTAAAGCACAAGCATGGCAAACCAATAACAATACCGAACTATATACAAACAGAACTGTTTATTGGAAAAATTATTATGTTGGCGGCACGCCGCAACTGGTTAGTGCTTTTACTTATAAATACGTTGGTAAAAAATTCTGGAATGTAAGTGCTACCTTTAATTATTTTGGCGAATTATATATTATGACAAATCCTGACAGAAGAACAGAGG
>JACDED010000010.1:22322-26055 GCA_013816615.1 Bacteroidota bacterium | reverse complement strand
GAGGAAGCTGTTGTTGCTTATCAGGAAGGAGACTCAGGAATTGATGATGTTATTAAACAAGAAAAAATGCCTGACTTTTATACGTTAAATTTAAATGCAGCCAAATCTTTTAGAATAAAAGGTAAATATTATTTAAACTTTAATGGTGGTATTAATAATTTATTGAATAACAAAAATGCTTTAAGCTTTGGTTACGAGCAAATGCGTTGGGATATTGGACAGTTAAACAGATTTCAAAATAAATACCAATACATGATGGGCTTAACCTATAGAGTAAATGTTAGCTTTAGTTTTTAATTGATAATAAATCATACTATGAAAAAATATATTTTAAACCTCTGTTTATTTTTGGCGTTGATCTTTGCAGTATCTTCCTGCAAAAGAAAAGGAGAAACACCTCCTATAAAACCTAAGGGACCTTCGTTAACAATAGCTGAACTTAAAGCAATTGCTACCTGTACTAATAATTGCCAAAAGTTTTTTACTACAGATACGTATTTAGCAGGTGTGGTTTTAGCAGATAATGCTGCAGGTAATTTTTATAAAGAAACATTTATAAGAGACGCAACAGGCGCAATACATTTAACATTAAAAACCGCACCACTTATTTTTGTAGGTGATAGTATTCGTGTTAATATGAAAGGCTTAAGTATTGGTTATAATTCCACAACCTCAATGTTAGAAGTAGATTCTATTGATGCAGACAGATCGATGGTATTATTAGGAAAAGGCGTTTATCCTCAGCCAAGAATATTAAATATGAACCTGATAAACACACCAAATTATTTTGCGGGTTTTATAAATGATCTTGTTGAAATTAAAGGCATAGGCTTTTCTCCGCCCGATGCAAACCAACTATATGTTAATATTAATACCACAGCACAAAGCAGGCTAATGTTTTCTTGCGGTGGGGATCCTATCACATTAAGAACAAATTCGTATGCAAACTTCTCAGGTCAAAAAACACCAACCGGTTATGGTAACATTATTGGTATTGCAACAAATTATGGAACTACCAAACAATTAGTAATAAGAAACACAACGGAATGGAGCATGACGTATACAACCTGTATTACACCAGGCCTTTACCTTAAGAAAAATTTTAACGATGGATCTGTTACCAGTGGTGGGTGGACAACTCAAAACGTAAGCGGATCTATTAATTGGGCTACTGCTACACTCGGCTCCTGGCCAAACAAACCATATGCAGTAATATCAAACTTTGTTTCAAGTGCCAATCAACCTTGCGAGAGCTGGTTAATTTCTCCACTAATGGATCTTTCTGCTTCTACAAACCCTGCTCTTATTTTTCAAAATGCATGTAATTATACCGGACCGGTTTTAGAATTAATGGTGTCTACTAATTACACTTCCGGTTTACCATCAACAGCAACATGGACGCCCATAACATTTACGCTTTCGGGTGGAGGCTTTGCTTTTATAAATTCAGGAAGTATTTCGTTAAGCGCTTATAAAACTGCGGGTGTAACCATTGCCTTTAAATACACAGGTACCTCTACTTCAGGAAAAACGTGGGAAGTAGATGATATTATTGTTTCTGAAAATTAATTTGATCTAAAAGAAAATGAAAAAAATATTTTATTTATTATTTCCTGTATCACTTGTATTTACTTCCTGTAAAAAAAAGTTCGACACACCTGACCCGCTAACACCACCAGCTATTGGCGGCTACATTACTATAGACTCTATTATAAAAAGATATAATGTTTATTATGCTGTACCACCAAGTAAGGTTTACAAATTTACAACTGACGTAAATGTTACAGGTATTGTAACTGCAGATGAGATCAGTGGTAACCTTTATAAATCTGTTTATATTAAAGATGCAACAGGTGGCATGAAACTTAATTTAACTTACTCAGGTGGTTTATACATTGGTGACAGCATTCGTGTTAATTTAAAAGGAGTAAAATTAAACAGTTATGGTAATCAAATACAATTAGACTCTATTGATCTTGAAAAAAGCGTACACAAAATTTCGAGTGGTACATTGGTAATACCAAGAAAAGTAACAATGAATCAATTGATAACTACAAATACACTTGTATCGCAACTTTATTTTCAATCAGAATTAGTTGAACTGGATTCTGTTGAATTTGCTATTGGTTCAAAAGGCACAACCTTTGCAGATGCAGTTAACAAGGGCTCTATTTCGCACGTGCTTCTAAATTCATTTGGAAGCAAAGTTATTGTCAGATCATCGGGGTATGCAAATTTTGCAGCCAGTATTGTGCCATGTGGCAAAGGAAAAATCATAGCAATTGTTGGTCAATACAATGGCGCTATTCAACTTACCATTCGTCAATTAACTGATGTTAGTATTTCAACAGGAACTTGTCCTGTATATGTAAAAAGTTTTAATGATAATAGCATTACAAGTGGCGGATGGACAACACAAAATGTTACAGGTAATATTAATTGGGTTACTTCAAACGCAGGCGGGGCACCAACCTATTACGCTGCAATTTCTAATTACATTTCGGGTAACCAGGCATGTGAAACGTGGTTAATTTCTCCACCCTTCAATCTTACAAATAACATCAACCCCGCGCTTTCATTTAATAATGCTTATAACTATACAGGGCCGGCATTAGTAGCAATGATATCTACCAATTATACCGGTGGCGCAGTAAGTACTGCGTCGTGGACAGCATTACCGTACACAGCATCAACAGGAGGTTTTAATTTTGTAAACTCAGGAAACATCTCTTTAAATGCCTATAAAACTGCCGGTGTAACTATTGCATTTAAATACACAGGTACCTCAACATCGGGTTCAACATGGGAGCTTGACGATATTGCGATCTTAGATAATTAATAAATAGTATTCACAAAAAAAGCCCCCGAAATTAATTTCGGGGGCTTTTTATTTTATAGTTTTTTTATCCTAATAAAACTTTTTTTGCATCTGCTAAAACATCCAATGCTTTTTCTTGTGTAGCTGCTTCTGCATAAACACGCAATACAGGTTCAGTACCACTTGCACGGATCATCATCCATGTATTCTCATCAAAAAAGAATTTATAACCATCCAGATCATCTACACGTGATACTTTATATTTTCCAAATTCTTTATACGCGTTATTCTTACAATTTTGTAATACTTTATTTTTTATTTCTTCATCAATATAAAGATCGTTACGCTCAAAAGAGAATGTACCGGTAATAGCGTACACTTCTTCAATCAGATCGTTTAATGATTTTCCGGTCTTTGCCATAAATTCCCAAATGGTCAATCCCATCCAAATACCATCACGCTCAGGAATGTGTCCTTTAATAGCTATACCTCCACTCTCTTCGCCTCCAACCAAAACATCTTCGGCAACCATAATGCTGCAAATATATTTAAAGCCAATTTTTACAACATCTAATGGCAAGCCGTAATGCTCACACATATTTTTTATTTTAACTGTAGTACTGAATGCTGTTGCTACTTTACCTTTTTGATTTTTATATTTTACAAGATAATGGATCAACAATAAAATAATATGGTGCGAATCAACAAAGTTTCCTTTGGCATCATATAAACCAATTCTATCGGCATCACCATCTGTTGCAAGGCCGCAAGAGATATCACCTTTTTGTTTGATGAAATTACTAAACTCTAAAAGATTTTTATGAATAGGCTCAGGCGCCTGGCCATGAAAGCCCGGATTATGATCGTTATGCAGATGATGGATCTCAGGAAACAAACGCGTCTTTACACGTTGGC
>JACDED010000010.1:0-22312 GCA_013816615.1 Bacteroidota bacterium | reverse complement strand
GCCCCATACATAGAATCGTAAGCAAGATTTAAATTTGCATTTTTTATTGTCTGTAGATCAAAGTTAGCTTCTACATGCTGAATATAAAGATCCTCTAAAGGAACAATTTGCAGGTCGCCTTTTTTTTCTGCTGCGGCAAGATCGATGGCGTTATAATCAATAGAACATTTTTCAGGAATGACATCTTCAATTTCCTGAACTAGTTCAGGGCCTAATGGCCCACCGTAATGTGCTTTAATTTTGTACCCGTTATAAGTTGGGGGGTTATGACTTGCCGTAATAATAATTCCTAAATGTGTTTTATATTTCACGCAGCCTAAAGAGATCATTGGTGTGCTAATAAATCCTTTAGCCAATAAAACTTTTACACCGTGGGCAACAAACACTTTAGCAGTTACTTCTGCAAACATAGGCCCTGCAAAACGGCAATCGTGGCCAACAACAACTATTGGATTTTTGTTGTTTTTAACCAACCATTTTGCGGTTGCATCTGTAACCCTTGCAACATTCTCTTCGGTAAAATCACGCGCAATTATTGCACGCCATCCATCTGTTCCAAACTTTATCTTCGTCATATTAAAAAATGTATGTCTAAAATTAATTATAATTGTTTTTGTGCCTAAAGACCAAACGTTAAGTTTATTTAAAGTTTAGCGCTATTGTTTTAGCAACTTCAATAAACTCTTCTTTAGTTAATTTTAGTTTTTGATTAAAAAAATTGCAATCATTCATTGTTCTTATTGGTATTAAATGAACATGTGCGTGTGGTACTTCAAGGCCTATAACCTGCATGGATATTCTATTACAGTCAACCGATTTTTTTATTGCTACGGCAACTCTTTTACTAAAATCCATTAAGCCAGAATATGTTTTATTATCAAGATCAAAAATATAATCCACTTCTTTTTTCGGAACAACTAACGCGTGTCCTTTTGTTAAAGGATTAATATCTAAAAAAGAAAAATAATTTTCGTCTTCCGCAATTTTATAAGAAGGAATCTCGCCTGCAATTATTTTTGAAAATATGCCTGCCATTATAAATTAAATTGTGATCTCAGATATCTCGAATGTCACTTTTCCAACGGGTATCTGCACATCCACTTTTTCACCCACTTTTTTCCCAAGCAATGCTTTTCCGATCGGCGAGTCAACAGAAATCTTTCCAATTTTAAGATCAGCTTCATTTTCGGCAACCAAAGTATATTTCATAGATGTGCCATTAGTAGTATTTTTAATTTTAACCGTAGTTAAAATACTTACTTTAGAAAGGTCTAATTGTGTTTCGTCAACTATACGCGCATTTGCTATTACATCTTCTAATTTAGCTATTCTTAATTCAAGTAAAGCCTGCGCTTCTCTTGCCGCGTCGTATTCGGCATTCTCGCTAAGATCGCCTTTATCGCGCGCTTCTACAATAGCCTGCGTGGCCGCTTTTCTTTCGATCGTTCTTAACTGCTGTAGTTCGTCCTTCATTTTTTGAAGGCCTTCTTCGGTGTAGTATCCTATTTGTGCCATAATTACCTGTTCTTAAAAAAACAAAGAATCCCGGTTAATTATACCGGGACTCTTTTTATATAAACAAATGTAATAAAAAAAATCTATAGATTCAATCGTAAACCAAAGGTATGTGTACCACCAAATGGATTTGTAAGTCGGTAAGAATAATCTAAACCAACAGTTGATTTTTTATCGTTAATCGGCACCTCAAACGTTACACCTGCCGCAGGGCCTGTGAATACTGTTTGACGGGTATCTGCGCTTAAAATTCCTTTTTCAGCATAATAACCACCTCTGAACATTAACATGTCTTTCCAAGCATACTCAACACCAAACAAGAAGTTATCGTTTGTAAATGAGTTTGATGAATAAGTACCGTTAAGAGATACACGGTGTTTTTTAGATAAACCTGTGCTGTCTTTAGTAAGGTAAAGATCGTAAGCTAAACCGATATTAACCAACGCAGGCAATTCGAATGCACCTGAACGGTTATTTACAGTTAACTCATATTTACCACCGTAGTTAACAACTGATTGACGAGATAAACCATCGCCCTGGTAACGCATTTTTGGGCCCCAGTTTTTTAACGCAATACCAATGTGAATTTGATCGTATTTACCGGTGTGGTATTGAATACCAGCATCAATTGCGATACCACGGGCAGAAACGTTTGGAATTTGCTCGTTAATAAGCTTAAAGTTGATGCCACCAAAAATATTATCAGAGAACATTTTTGCGTATGATAAACTAATATTATAAAAAGTAGGAGTATAAGTTCCTAAACCACCTTCAGGTTGTTCTTCCGTAGTAATTTCAATTTTACCTGCATTAATAGCAACAACACCTAAACCAATGGTACCGGTTTCACCTACACCTTGGGTAATACCAAAACTATTGATAAAAATATCAGTGCCTTGTAACCAGTTTGAACGGTTAAATATTACTTCGGTTTTACGTGTAAAAGCTGTACCTGCAATGTTTAAGAATTGCGCTTCTAAACCTCTTACTTTTGCAGAGTTAGAACCAACCATACCTGCATTTCTTGCATACGGATTGATCAGTAACTGACTTGCGCCGGCCTGGCCTCTTCTTTCAGGATTACCTGCGTTACCAGCTGTTGCGGCAACCATCAGGGCAGATAAACCAATATATTTTAAATTTTTCATCATACTCTTTACAGTTAAGGATTAGTAGCTTTGAACATCTAGTGGACGCATTACACCAAACCATTTTAATATTTTTTCACCAACTCCCGGAGCATCAATGTGGAATATATATAAACCACTCGCTATAGAAATATTACTTTGATTTTTAAGATCCCAATCAACATATGGAGAACGTTTAGCTTGTTTGATATCTGTACCAGAACCTGTAGTTCCAAGATAAATATCTTCCTGACCAGTAACGTCGCGTGTAATTGTTCTTACTAATGTTCCGTTCATTGTAAATATTTTAATTGTACACTTACTTGGAAGATTTGTAATTCTAACACGGTTATCGATCCTTTTAGTTTCATAAGCTGAAGATCCGTAATATGGATTTGGAACGATCCTAATAAGATCCAAAGCGTTTTTTGCCGTAGCATTATCAGCAAACAAGGCAGCAATATCACTTGTATTAAATTTATACATAGGGAAATTGTTGTTTTGAGGATCAACAGTATTAATATCTGTTGTTAACATACTTGGAGAATTTACATTTTGCAATTTGTTAATGCTAATAGCTGTTTGAGGTGTAGCATATGTTGCAACACCAGAGAATCCGTAACGGTATGGCTTAGCAACATTAATCTGCATTCTAACATCTGAAGGCATATTTTCAGGTTTTGTAAAACCGAAACCAAAAGCCGGCATTGGCATTGATACCCACATGATATCACGCTCTAAACCGTTCAATGGCCCAAGTCCGGCACCACTATTATCGTTACCAAAAGATGCACCAAAATATTCTTTTAATACAAATATGTTTCTTGCACCCGCATCATATTTTAGCTGCCCGTATGGTTTTCCACCTAAAGTAGCTTCCCATCCAAAGTTTCCTGGAGTTGGGTATGTAGACTGAATTGAATTTCCACCAAATACATATACAAAATGTTTACCACCAAAAGCATATGGGTAAGGAGAATTAACACTTGAAGTTGGATTCCAGATCATGTCATTACCATTATTTTCTTTTTGGTAGCTATCTTCTCCAAACATCATATTTAAACGCTCACCAGTTTCAATATTAATTGCATAACCCGGGAACCAACCCATACCTGTTCCAGAAATATAATTAGGATCATCAGGATTATTGCTGGATGCAGAAGTTGTAGATACAGCACCATCTTTATTTACTGAAAAATGTTGTCTTGGTCCAAAGAAAATACCACCATTTTCTGAAAGTTGATATTTTTCCTGCATTTCAATAACAGGGCATCTTGTCCATTTGCTCTTATCTTTTGTATATACGATAATTACACTACTTATTTTTCTTAAGTCAGTATTTCCATCCTGGCTAGGAGAAGTATTACCTGATAAACCAAAAATAGCAGGGAAAGAAACTTTGTTTGATTCCCAAACTTTACCATTTAAACCAGGACCACCGAATACACGTGAAGGAACATTTGCAGCACTGCTTGCAGTAATTGAATAATACGAAGCTGCTAATGGATATGGAGCCCATGTACCACCTAATATATTTCCAAATTGTTTTTTCGGATCGTAGAAAGCTGTAATTACTCCATCATTATCTTTTTTGTAAAAAGCATCTTCACTACCTGCAGTTTTATTGTTTCCTGAAAGTATCCAGTTTGTCGGCGTAGCACCATCAACATCTTTTATAGGATTTAACCAACCTGAAGTACCGTTAACATAAGAAATACTTGCTCCAATAAATGCTCCCGGCGCAGGGCCTGCATAATCAGAAGTTTCTAAAGCAAAGTTTGTGAATTTACCTGAAGTTTCGCCCGGATCACCAACTTGTTTAATAGTTAATGAAAAACCAAGATCAGGGAAATAAAATTCGTTGCCAACTTTAATTGTTTCGTATCGAAGGTCTAAAGTTGGGTTAGTGATCGCATTAGGATAATATAATTTACCCGATTGAAGATCTTTTAATTCCCAGCTTGTACTATCCACATTTAATGCTGCAATACCCGTTGTATTACTTCCTGTTGAGTTAGGCATTGGAAGTACATTTGTTTGGGGTGAAGAAGCAGCAACTCTACTATTAATGAATCTGAAAGTAAAATCAGAATTTTTTACGTTTAACGGATCTACCACTTTAATGTTGATGGGGCCCTGAGCGTTTTCATAATTAATATCAGCTTTAAAGCCATTATTTACGATCTCATCTTCTGAAGCTTTTGTCATGGTTAAAATGTTACCACCATTACCTTGTCCTTCAATTCTGGTAATTTTTGGACCGAAACCGTAAGCAGATTGTGCAACAGTTCCGTCTTTTTCAACTTCAGGAATGTGAGGAATACCGGCAGCACGTTTAAGTTTACGACCCTCAAGGTAAGGACGTTTTTGACCTAATAAGTTTGAAGAAGGGTTAGATGTAACAGGTACATCCGGCGTATAAGTTAAATAGTTATTGTAAGCATAGGCAACAGCAAGGAAATAATATGTTTTGTTATTTATTAATTTCCTGTTAGAAGAAGTTGAGAAGGCATCATCAGTAACTTTAAATGTAGATACTACACCTTTATCTGAACCTTCTACTTTAACTTTTGGTACAACAGCACCAACGTTATTATCTAATTCATAATTTACTAAACGGGAAACACCATTTGTAATATCACACTGAAAAACAGGAATAGCTTTTGTTCTGTCAGAAAGATCTGTTGAAGTTACCTGGTCATTAGCAATTTGATATACAATATAACCTTCAAAACGATAAACTTTATCAGGATTTTGAATTGCAGGAATGTTTGATGTTGGATCAGATAAAATAGAGATATCTGTTTCAGCATAATCATTATTGAATTGTTTGTAGTTATTTGATTTTCCTTTTTCGTTAGTTAAATAAATAATTAACTCATTATTTATTTCCTGGATTGTCATATTCGGAGCTTCAGGACCATCTAATAATTTAAAACAATTATCAAATAAAGCCTGAGCTTTATCATCGGCAGATTTTAAAAGGTCAATTGAAGTTAAGTTACCACCTTTTACCGGACTTTGAGCCCATGGCATACCAAAAGTAATATCATTTACCTGACCTGGTTTTAATGTAAACGGACCGGCTGATTGCAAGAAACGTCTGTCACCAGGTAAGTTACCAGCAGATTTTTCTGTCCAACCAGTACCTGCTACAGGGTTACCATCGTAAACATATGTAGCAGGAGCAGTTCCGCCGTAAGCGTTACCACCAAAAGTAAATGGCGAACCATCTTTCCAGAAACCTGTCATAAAGTTATAGTAGTGAATAGCAATATCAGGATTTGTAGTTTGAGGAGGGAATGCACCGATATTATTATTATAATAAGTAAAACGGCTCATTTGAATAGTTTCACCTGGCTCATCTACTAAATTGTCCTTATCATTATCAACATTATCAACATCAGCTAAAGGACCTTTAAAGAAATCGCAACCTAAAGCAGGAGGGAAATCACCATAACCATTAGTACCAGCTGCAGTTTCATCAAACGGATCGGCATTGTAGATATAACCTAAACCTCTTGAAACGTCGCAACCAACATAATCATCCAGGTAATATCCCAAATCAGCGTCATTCCAAATTGTAAAGTAAGTTTGATTTAGCTGGAAAGAAGAACGGTTATGGATCTCATAACTGTAAAAGGTCATATTATTGATCTCATCGTTTGTTTTGAAAGCAAAAGCTTGCGCTCTAACTTCAACACCAATAGGCACACCTTGTGTTTCGGTATGCGCTCCACCTTTATCATTAAATACCCAGAATAAAGTTTGATCACCATATAATTTGGTTTTGCAAAATCCTAAGTTATCTTTTAAAGCTAAGTTTAAAACGTCATATGCAGGATAATCACCAGAGGCAGGATCGTAAAAACCATCAGGGGTAACATCTACGAAAGGTGCTAAATACTGATCCTGATTCTTTGTAGGATCACCATTACCTGGCCAACCTAAAATGTTTGCAGTAAGAACACCACCAGCAACAAAATTATCAACTTCAGCACGATTAATATTAAATATCTGGTCGTATTTTAAACACTCGGCCGGATCAGCAGCTGCGCTCAGTTTATCTAAGGGGCCGGGCCAAAAATCAATACCATTTTGACGATAGGTCATAGCAGCAACTTTTAATTGTCCGCCGGCATCTAAACCGCCTAGCCAGATAGAACCGGCAAAGCTTGATGAGACACCATTATTTCTGTTTGATGTAGCTGGAACAATGTAATATGCATTACCGTTACCTTGCAGATCCCACCACATATCACCACCACTATAAATAATGGTTCTAACGTTATTAACCCACAATTCCTGTGCTGCTTTTGGAGCGGCACATTCCGCCATAATTTTTTGACTAAAGTTAGAACCGGGAGCCTGTCTTTGGCCTGCGGCTTTTTCTCTGCCATAAGTGCTTATGCTGCATAAAGCACTTAATATTATTATAATTTTTTTCATAGTGTTATTCCTCCCAAAAATTAAAATTCAAACATCAAACCAATACGGATCTGACGTGGACTGTTATAGTTACTTGCTTTGTTGATACTGATATTATAAAGATCTGTAAATGATGTTGCGCTGTTTGCAAGTGCTAATGCAGCTTGCGCTTGTGTTGATGTTAAGTATCCATCATCTGTTGGGTTACCTGTATAGTTATAAACACCTAACACGTTACGGCTGTTAAACAAGTTTAACACCTGTAAGTAAACATTTAAGTTTGCGGTTTTTTTGTTCTCATCATCTTTTTTACCAAAAGCCAATGGAATGTTTTTATCAAGTCTTAAGTTAGATCTGAAGTTCCAGGGAAGATTAGATCCATTGATCTGACCAATGATACTTGAACGTGCTCCTGCAAAGAATACTGCATAAGGCACAGCTGTGTTCCAACGAGTGTATGGAGTACCTGAACCTAATAAGAATGAAAGGTTGAAACCAACATCTTCAAGGAACTGGATAGTTTTTCCTGATTTTGTTTTATATGATGGTCCTTTGTAATCTTTTTCTGATCCAAAACGGTAATCATAATTAAATACAAAGCTATGACGTTGATCAAAATCCAACGGTTGAAGGATACGTAAGTTTGGTTGACCAGAAGACGCTAAGTTAGCGCCTGAGTTAATACCTGAACCTGAACCTTCAGCAAATTGTAAAGTGTAATTGAATGAATATCTTGAACCACCAGTTCTACGGAAATCCAATACAAATGATAAACCTTTAACTGTTCCAAAATCGATATTATCGTATTGGATATAAGTTTTAGGATATGCACCTGTAACAACACGTTGGTTGATCATATTACGCATCTCACGGTAAAATGAAGTAATAGTTAAGGAAGCATTTTTACGCTCATTTAAAATTTGAGAGAATCCTAATTCATAATCAATAGTTTGCTGTGGTTTTTGATTTGGATTAGTAATTAAAGGACTGCTACTTTCAGCATCCATATAATAATAATCAAGTGGTGCTAATTGATTAGCATTAGGACGTTGAGTTAAGATATCATAGTGAGCAAAGAAGTTAGCTACATCTGAAATAGGGAAAGAGAAAGCTACACGCGGCATAACATTAATTGCTGCTGCATATTGTTTAAATGCACCAATTGACATTTTTTTCTCGTAGTTAGAACGATCTTTAAATAATGGAACCGGATTACCTGATGATGAAGCGATCAAAGATGGATCTGAGATCTCGTTACCTTCTGCATCAAACCATTTGTCACCATCTCTGTAACCTTTAATATATAAAGGAGATTTTCCACCTGATGGAGTTTGAGCTACATAAATAGCAGCATCTTTTGAAACGTTACCCGGTACATTATCTGAAAATCCTGCAGGCAAATTCTCTAATGAGCCTAAGTCGCTGATCTTAGCTAATTCGTGTAAAGCGTATTTATCTTTTAGTACTTGTTGATTAGCATCATAACGGTCAACACGTAAACCTACGTTAAATTTAATGTCTTTAAAGTCAAATTTATCCATGATGTAAACCGAAGCATAGATCGGACGGAAAGCTCCGATGGGGAATTGGCTTCTGCCTTTTTCATCTTTTTCTTCAAGAAATTTGCTAATAGAAGTTGTACCGTTTGTTTTTTTACCATCATGTGAATAACCAGCATACCCAACATATCTGTTAGCACCATTTAAGAAAAGATCTTCAGGACCAAACATATCAAGACTAAGATCATTTGGATCTAAAGCATCAGTATTTACAAATCCTGTGTAATCAACCGGTAAACCTAATTTCTCTAATAATTTTTCAGAGAATTTAGTTTGTTTTTCAGCTTCATATTTGTTATTATAGTAATAGTAAGGCACTAAACCTGAAAGCTCAGGAACTAAAATTGGATTTGCTTCATCTAACTGTGTAGTATGAGCGTTAGCATTTAAACGCATTAAAGTCCAAAGACCCGAAGCATTTAAAGCGTGAAAGCTTTGTTTACGTTGGTCAAATTCTAAACCAAAAGTAAGGGCGTGGTTTTTAATATCTGTATTAAAGCTGGTTGCAATACGGAACTGATCTCTTAAATCTCTTCTGTAGTTATTTGGGTAAGCACCAAAGTTGTTGAACAAGTTATAAATACTTTGAGGATCGGAACCGTTAACAATACCATTATTACCCTGGATGTAATTTAAACCGATAAATTGGTCATTTGGTGCATTTGCAAGTAAATACGAAGTATAAATTGCCATATCAGGATTTAGGTCTGAAGCTTCAAACGTAGTTTGTAACTCATTTCTACCTCTGTATTTATAAGCATTAATAGTTTGTCCGTTCAAATCAAAAGATTCATCATACTGGTAGTTAAAAGCCCAATCTTTTTCTAAGAAGGTACGGTTAAATTTACCAACGTATCCATAGTTAAACACTTTATCTTTATGTTTTACACTTTGTGTAACATCATAACCATTTTCATAACTAATTAAGAATTTAAAGAATGAGTTGGTTAAAACAGATTGCGTTTTTTCTTTATTACCAGAACCACCTAATTTTTGAGTGATCCCTAAATTAACACGGTAACTTCTTCTGCTTGTTCTTGAATTGTTTGCCGAATTTAAAAGCTGATCCTGAATAGCTGCGTTAAAAGCATCATTGTAATCATAAAAACCACCTAACGAAATATTTGTATTTGCAGTTGGTGCAAAATCTAATTTACCACTAACAGTTAATAAACGCGATGATGCATTTGGTCTGTATTTTTGTGTGTTAAGATCGTCTTTTGTAATATATTCAGATGAACGCACAAAACCTGTACCAGATGGAGAAGGTAATAACGGTGCATCTTTTAATTCTTGTAATTTTTCTTCTTTAATAACGTAAACCGGTACAAATGATGGAGCATTATCTTTTACATAATTTCCTTGTACTGACATGAAGAAACCTAAAACTGTACGGTGGGTTGAATCTTTCTTTTTGTAGATCGGACCACCAACACTAAATCCTAATGAGTTATAACCAAATTTATCAGTTAATTGAGAAGAGATCAACTCAATACCACCAAAATATTTTGATTGAGGACCACGTGTTGAGATCGAGATAGCTCCTGATGTTAAGTCACCAAACTGAGCCGGTACACCACCTGTAATAACATTGATCTGTTCGATCGATTGTTGCGGTAAGTTTGGCGCACCAAATACTTTTACACCATCCACAAAATAAGTTGTATTACCGCTGCGTCCACCACGCACGTTGATCTCTTTTCCTTCATCTGCCTGGTAAACACCAGCAGTAGTTGCGGCAACAGAGTTAACGTTCTTAGTAGCTAAGTTCTGATAATCTTCGCGGGTAACGGTTTGACCCGATTTAGTATCCGGATCGATAAGGGGTACCTGGTAAGTAATTACCTCTACCTCATCTAATCTTACACCATCTCCATTTGCAAGGCCAATAGTGATGTAGGCTGTTTTACCGTCTCCAACGATAATATCTTTAACTTCTGAGGCCTGGTAACCCACATAAACACCTTTAACAGTGTACTTTCCGGGTGATAAAGGCTTTATAAACGCCTCACCATCCATGTTTGTGGTAGATACACCTACCTGAACCCCGTCTTTATACGCTACAACGTTGGCAAAAGGAATTGCTTCCTTTGTTGCTTTATCCTGTAACAAAATCTTAATTGCACCATTACCATCCTGCGCTAACGCCGCCAGGCCAGTGAAAACAACTAATACAACCGCTAAGTAAATCTTCTTTATCATATATTGTTAAATTACCTTAATTTTTCTACTTATAAAAGCCTTAAAAGTATAAACCCTAGTGATTAATAACAAGCAAAAAACTTTATATTTTATTAATCTACTGATATTCAATTTATTAAACTTTTAATGTGCTATTAACATTATTTTCATACTCTAAAGCTACGAAACTTGCTTTTGTAAAAAATTAACAAGTTCTAATGTGGTGAATCCAAATTTATAAGTGGCTAAAAAAACAGGATAAATGGAAAACCGGTTTGGAAAGAAATTTCAATAACCTCATCAAATTGAAAAAATAAAGAAATAGAAAATTATGTTTTACGTTTTTTCTTTTTAAAGATGCGCCTGAAAAAAGGCTCACGCTGATTGTTATTATTTAATTTAGATTGATGCCTGCTTTGCTTCATGCGCTTACGCACTTGTTTTGTTTGCAAACGTTTATGATGTTTTTTTATGGCTTTACGCTCTGCCCTCTCTTTACGGCGGTTTTCACGCGTTTCAAATTTTGCTTTTTTTCGTGCCTTACGTTCAGATGCGATAGATTTTTCTTTTGGCCCGGTACCTTTCTCTTGCGAAAAAGCAGGCAAAAAATTCGCGAAGAATAATAAATAAATTATTATTTTTTTGAGCCTCATTCAGTTTTTTTGTATTCCAAAACCTCTACACCAAAACGTCTTAAAAAATCAACACCTTCATCCGTACTTAATCCTTTATATTTTGCGTAACTGTCTTTAAAATATACTTTTTTTATGCCTGTTGTGTAAATAACGCGCGCACACGAAATACAAGGCGAAAGTGTTACATATAAAGTGGCATCTTCCATACTCACATTGTTTTTTGCTGCATACAAAATAGCGTTTTGCTCCGCGTGCAAGGCCAATGAACAACTGCCTTTACTATCACGTGGGCAACCAATTACCGGAAATTCAATATCGCAATTGTGAGTACCTGCAGGGGGCCCGTTATATCCTAAAGAAATAATACGTGTATCTTTTGTTAATACTGCGCCAACCTGTGCCTTTACACAATGTGAGCGTTGGGCCAGCTTTTCAGCCAGCTCCATATAAATATCGTTGAAGGAAGGTTTTTGCACAGATTTAAGATTTATGAATTAGATTTAAGATTTTATAGCGCCTCGCTTACCACTTCTTTTACATGATCAGGAAGCAAACGTTTTAAAAGCGCTTCAATACCGGCTTTTAATGTCATCGTGCTGCTTGGGCAACCACTACAGCTACCACGCATTTGTACAGTAACCACTCCGTCTTTTAATTCTTTAAACGTAATTAAACCACCATCCGATTCTACAGCCGGGCGAATATATTGTTCCAACACTTCAATGATCTTATTCTCAATATCATTGCTGGGTGGAACGTGTTGTGTGTTGATAGAAACAGTTTCTTTAAAAGAAGAATCTTTTGGTACTTGTTGCTGTGGTAGTTTATTGATGATAGCATTGCCCTTGTTTAAATAATCAGTTATAAAAACACGCAGCTCATCGCGAATCTCTTCCCAGTCAATAGCATCTTGCTTTGTAATAGTAATAAAATTAGAAGCAATATATAATCGTTTTACAAAAGGAAATTGAAATAATTTTTTTGCAATTGGAGCGTCCGTTGCTTCAGAAACATTTTGATACTCGGCAGAAGCACCGCTTACTAAAAGTAATTTATTGGCAACAAATTTTATACTCGAAGGGTTTGGAGTTTCTTCGGCATAAATAATATATGGTATTTCGTCAAGATTCATAATTAATACAAAAATACGAACTTAAAATTTATCACAGGGCTTTTAATAATTTATAACATTAGTCCTTAAAAGATAGTATTTTTACAGCCAACGATCATGCAGATAAAAACTGATTTTTTAGTTATCGGATCCGGGATTGCCGGTTTAAGCTTTGCGCTAAAAGTAGCAGATAAGGGCAAGGTAATTTTAATTACAAAAAGTAACGAGGACGAAAGCAATACAAAATATGCGCAAGGCGGCATTGCTGCTGTTTGGCATGATAAAGACAGTATTGAAAAACACGTTGCAGATACTTTGGATGCCGGCAGTGGATTGTGCGATGAGCGCATTGTTCGTATGGTAGTTTCTGAAGGCACTGAACGTGTTAAAGAATTAATTGACCTGGGCACAAAATTTGACAAAACAGATAAAGGTGAGTACGACCTTGCAAAAGAAGGCGGCCATAGTGAAAATCGCATTTTACATTATAAAGATATTACAGGTTTTGAAATTGAACGCGCGCTTTTACAACAAATTCACAATCATAAAAACATAACTGTTTATGATCATTATTTTGCAATTGATATTATTACGCAACATCATTTAGGAAAAACAGTTACCTCTAAAACTCCTGATATTGATTGTTACGGCGCCTATGTGGTAAATATTAAGAACGGTATTATTGATACTGTGCTTTCTAAATTTACTATTATGGCAACCGGTGGTGCAGGCCATGTGTATGCAACAACCACTAATCCAAAAATTGCTACGGGTGATGGCATTGCCATGGTGTACCGTGCAAAAGGCATGGTAAAGGATATGGAGTTTGTACAGTTCCACCCTACTTCACTTTTTAATCCGGGAGAGAATCCAAGTTTTTTAATTACAGAGGCCATGCGTGGTTTTGGTGGGATTTTAAAAACACAGGATGGTCGCGAGTTCATGCAAAAATATGACACACGTGGATCATTAGCGCCACGCGATATTGTTGCCCGCGCTATTGACAATGAATTAAAAATGAAAGGTGAGGATTTTGTTTATCTCGATTGCCGCCATTTAGATCGTAAAGGTTTTATAGAACATTTCCCCAATATTTATAATAAGTGCATGAGTTTAGGTATTGATCCATTTATAAAAATGATCCCGGTAATTCCCGCGCAGCATTATTTATGTGGTGGCATTGCAGTAAACGACCAGGCACAATCCTCCATAAAAAATTTATATGCCATTGGCGAATGTGCCTGCACAGGTTTGCATGGCGCTAACCGTTTAGCAAGTAATTCTTTATTAGAAGCAATTGTATTTGCACACCGCGCATCTGAACATGCTAAAAGCGTTTTTGAAAAAGCAGAGATCGAAAACAATATTCCTGAATGGGATGCTGAAGGAACTGAACATGCCGAGGAGATGATCTTAATTACGCAATCGCAAAAAGAAGTGCAGCAAATTATGAGTAATTATGTTGGTATTGTGCGAAGTGAATTACGTTTAAAACGTGCCTTCGATCGTTTGGAAATTTTATACATGGAAAATGAAACGCTTTACGATAAAACTATTATCACTCAAAGATTATGCGAATTAAGAAATTTAATCTGCATTGGCTATCTCATCATTAAACAAGCTATGAAACGTAAAGAAAGCGTGGGCTTGCATTACATGGTAAATTATAAAAAGTAGAAGTTAAAGTACAGTAGTGTGTTTTATGATACTTCGCATTTCAATTTCGTGCATCGCATTCTCCGCAAATAATTTTAAAATATCTGTTTCATTCTGGCTAAAATCACGTGGCTCTTTACCTACAATGCAAACAGTACCAATTGCAAAACCTTCTTTTGTAATTATTGGTGCACCTGCGTAAAAACGTAATCCAAATTCACCAACAACCAAAGGATTTTTTAGAAGGCAAGGTTCTTTTATGGCATCATTAAAAATTGTTGGCTCTGTATCCAACACGGCTAAAGAACAAAGGCTTTTGCCTCTGTCTACTTTATCTACTCCCGGCATTCCAAAATTTCCTTTAAAGATCACGTCTTCACTTCCAACAAGCGAAACCAATGCAATGGGTGCATCAAATGTAACAGCAATTATTCTGGCAAGATTACTAAAGTAACGATCGGGTAATGTATTTAAAATATCAAAATACTCTAATGCTTTTAACCTGTCGGCTTCATTTTCAGGAATGATAGGTTTATTAAAAGTATTGGTCATTAATTAGCTTAGTTTTATTAATCTAAAGATAAAAACAAAACACTTTTCCCGGCATATTGTTTAACAATTCCCTAATTCTATATAATTAAATAAATTATATAAGTGTTTAACGCAAGGATTTTCAATTATCTTCTTTCATTTTATGTGCTAAAACATAACGTATTTCCGAAAAAGAAATATCAGAAGGCAATTTACTTTTAATTGGAGTTAATCCGGCAGATTTATCAAATTTTTCGAGTGCTTTTAAAATTGTTTTTTGCTTTTCTTCAGATACTAACTGATCAATTTTTATTTCGCCACTTTCAATATACGGTGCTAAATGACTTTCTAATGTTGAAATAGCGTAACCCCTAACTGCTGCAATTTCCTGCATACTCATGCCTTCTTTAAATAACCTGAATGTTTGTTCTTTACTGCTTACTTTAACTTCTTTTTCTTCAGAATTTTTTACTTTTTTTGCTTTCTTTTCCTTTACCGGAGACTTGGCTTGCATGTTCGATTCCAGTTCATGCTCATTCATATATTCTTTTATAATATTTAAAAAATCTTTTCCAAAGATCTCCACCTTTGCTTCGCCAAAGCCACTTATTTTCAGTAATTCATCGGTAGTTGTTGGCAAAAATTCGGTTAGCTCTTTTAAAGTTTTATTGCTTGCCACCATATAAATTGGTTTGTGCGAATCGTTACAAATATCATCGCGCAGTAATAACAAATTTCTGTATAAAGCAGGATGATTGACATCGCTTGAGACCTTCGCGTTTTTTGCATTCTCATAAACATTAATACGAATAGCAGGGTAAACAATTTTTAATTTTGCCTTTAAAAATTCGTGTAAATTAAATCCATATGCGCTCGATTTAAATAAAGCATTTTTAGTGAGCACCTGTTCAAATAAGCTTTGTAGCTCCGCATTTATTTCTTCAGCAGCTTCTTTACTCTCTGTAGTGAAGGGAACATTTTTTAACGAACTTAATATGTTTTCAAACTCTGTAAGAAAATAAGTAGTTGCCTGGCTCAACCGTTTGCTAATGCTTTCATCATATTCAACATTTGAAGAAGCGACAATTAAATTAATAAGTTGATTCTTGAATTTAAGGCTCACTTCATTTAACGCATCCAGTTTAGAGAATAATGTATCGCTCCACTCATTTACTGATGCATGCAAACGTGTTTTATACATTTGAAAAATACCTGCAAGATCTTTTCGCGAATAAATTATATCGGTAAGATCAAACAAATTCAAGAGCATTGTTTTTATGTATTCTTCTTTGGATGATCTGAAGATAGAATCTATTGCTGTTTGATCTTGTTTGTTGGATGATGAAAAATGAAGGATCTTTTTATCGTTGAACAAGGTTTCCGCATTTATTTTTGAGCTTAGTGTTAAACCTCCCAGGCTTCTGCAGCGGCTTAAAGCCACATAAACCTGCCCTGCACTAAATGAATGTGCTGCATCAATAATTACTTTTTCAAACGTTAAACCCTGGCTTTTGTGAATAGTAATGGCCCAGGCCAAACGTAAAGGATATTGTGAAAATGTCCCTAAAATTTCTTCTTCAATTACTTTGGTCTCTTTATTTAATTTGTAAGAAACGTTTGTCCATACTTCTTTGCCAACTTCAATTTCATTATGATCTTCTTCGCATTTTACTTTTATAGAAGAATCGTTTACGTAAGTTACAATACCAATTTTACCGTTGTAATAATTTTTCTCGGTATTATTTTTAAGGAACATAACACGTGTTCCTTTTTTTAAAATTAACTGTTCATCAGCCGGATAATTTTTTTCTCCAAAAATGCCTTCTACTTTGCTTTTAAAAACACATGGTTTATCAGCAAGCTCACTCAATAATTTTTGATTGATCTCATCTGCTTTTTGATTATGGGTAGTTAAAGTAATATTATCGCGAATAAAATCATTTGCAAGATCTGGTTTATAATGTGTGTTTAACTCCGCAAGATCTTCAAAGCTTAAATTATTATTACGCACCTTATTTAAAATGTCAATAAAATCCTGATCTTTTTGCCTGTATATTTTTTCAAGCTCAATATAAACCGGTGGATTGTTTTTTACTACCAGGCTATCAAAAAAATATGGACTCTGATAAATGTGGCTCAGTAATCTCCACTCTTCGTGATTAACCACCGGTGGTAATTGATGCATATCACCAATAAACATAACCTGCACACCGCCAAAAGGTAAATGTGTTTTTTTGCGACTGCTGCGTAAAACAAAATCTATCTGGTCTAAAAGATCTGCGCGTACCATACTTATTTCGTCAATAACAAGAAGTTCCAGTTTTCTAAAAATAGAAAGGCGTAAACTGTTGTATTTAAAAGACGCTAAAGATTGTTTGGAAAAATCAGCATGGCCTTCTAAATTCAACACAGGTAAAAAAGGCGCGAATGGAAATTGAAAAAAAGAATGAATGGTTGTTCCGCCTGCATTAATTGCAGCAACACCGGTTGGCGCAACAACCGCCATGTTTTTAATTGTATTTTCTTTAATATGCTTTAATAAAGTTGTTTTACCCGTACCTGCTTTACCCGTTAAAAAAATAGGTTGATTGGTTTGGTTTACAAAATTTAAAACGTACTCAAACTGTTGGTTAATTTCAATAGTACTCATTGCAAGCACAAAATAAACGAAATTTTAAAATTTTTTTCAATTGTTTATTATATAAATATACAGTGAACGAATTTATTTTTTTATTGGCGTTTGCGCCAGGGATGCGAAAGGTTTAGTTCGGGCGAGTTTTTCACTCGCCCAACCGTAGCGCAGCAGGACAGCAAGCCTGTGGCTTGATGTGCCAGCATGTGTGAAAGACAACAACCCGCCCGTGCGCCAAAAACTTTATTTATGATTTCGATAAATTTTTTAGAGTTTTAAGCGTAAAACCTTTAAAAAATTTATGCATATTTTATTTTAAAAATAAATCGCAAAATTGATACCCGTAAAAACTTCTGACTATTTATTATAGGTTTTAAAGAATGTAGAATTAAATACGCAAAATGGGTTTTAACGAAGAAGATCAACGGCTACCTGATCCTTTAATTCTCCCAACTCGTCAATATGCTGTAAAAGTATGCTCTCGTTTAAAAGAGCTGCCCCAATTAACTTGCTGCGATGACAATTTTCGGGTTTTGTTTCGCTACACATAATTGCCAAAGCAATATTTTTTGCATACGCTGTTTTTAAACGTTCAATTCCTCTTTTAAAGAAATTACGGGTTTTTACTATGTTATAATCTATCTTTCCATCCAATGTATAGCATAAAGCATCACCAGGGCGGCCACCCAAATCATCACCCATAAAAACATATTTAATATCGTTTTTAGCAAGAGAAAGATTTAATTCGTTTTGATTAAATTGTGGATTGTATTTTGAATATGGCCGCGATCTTACATCGATCAAGTAGTTAATGCCGTACTTTTGAAGTAAAGCTATTAGCTCTTCAGTTTTCCGGGTACCATGACCTATTGAATATAATGGAGCTTTTTCCAACGTTACAAATTTAAGGGCATAAATTTTGCATCTTTACATTATTATCCTAAAAATCCACAAAAAATGAAACACACTCATAACCCAAATTTTTTTGAACGTTTTTCCACCAGGGTTACTGAGCTTACCGGGAGTACATTAGCCTTTATTCTAGCTCTTTCAAGCATTATTATATGGGCTTGTACAGGTCCTGTTTTTGATTTCTCTGAAAACTGGCAATTGGTAATAAATACTGGCACTACCATTATTACTTTTTTAATGGTGTTTTTAATTCAAAAAGCGCAAAACAAAGATTCGCTTGCTATACAATTAAAATTAAATGAACTGGTAGCCTCGCACGAATTTGCAAGCAACCGTTTAGTAAATGTAGAAGGCATGACGGAAGAGGAGCTTCACGTAATAAAAAAATATTATATAAAGTTAAGTGAAATGACTATGAAGGATGAAAGCCTGCAACAATCACATTCTATTGACGAGGCACAACAAAACCACGTTTTGAAACAAGCCTCTGAAAAACACCGAACTGCCACTAGACATAATAAAAATGTTTAACTTGTAATAAAAAAACATGTTAGAATGTAAAATATTTTTAGCCGGAAATTTTATAACAACAGATCAAAAGCTAGATGTCACAAACAAATACACCGGTAGGTTATTTACGCAAACTTTTTTAGCCGATGCAAAACTACTTGATAAGGCTATTAGCGCAGCCGAGAAAGCAAAACCTGCATGTAAAGATCTATCATCGCACGAAAAATTTGCTGCTTTAAAATTTATTGCAGAACAACTTGAAAATAAAAAAGCACATCTTGCTAAAGTTTTAAGTATTGAAAGCGGAAAACCTATCGTATACGCAATTGCAGAAATTGAACGCGCTGCACAAACATTTTTAATTGCCGCCGAAGAGTGTAAACGCTTACCAAAAGAATATATGAGTCTTGACTGGACGCCAAACGGTAAAGGCAAAGAAGGTATAATAAATTATTTTCCTATAGGTATTGTAGCGGGTATTGCCCCGTTTAATTTTCCTTTAAACCTGGCAGTGCATAAAATTGCGCCGGCTGTTGCTGCGGGTTGCCCTATTATTTTAAAACCTGCTTCTACTACTCCACTTTCTACTTTAGAATTGGCAAATATTATTCATGAAACCGATTTACCTAAAGGCATGGTCTCCATTTTACCAATGGATAGAAAAACAGGGAATTTATTGGTAACAGATGAGCGTATTAGTTTACTAAGTTTTACCGGTTCACCGGTTATTGGTTGGGAATTAAAAAAACAAAGCGGTAAAAAGAAAGTTGTTTTAGAATTAGGAGGAAATGCAGGAGTAATAATCTCAAAGGATGTTGATCTTAAAAAAATAATTGCAAAATGCATAACAGGTGCGTTTGCCTATAGTGGACAAATTTGTATTCACGCACAACGTTTTATTGTTCACACTGATATTTTTGAAGAGTTTTTAAGCTTAATGAAAAAGGAAACGGAAAAATTATTGAGTGGTGATCCCATTAAAAAAGAAACGCGTATTTCAGTTATGATAGATGAAGAGAATGCCAAACGCGTTGCTAATTGGGTTACTGAAGCAGTAGCCGAAGGCGCAATACTTGTTTGCGGAGGCAAAAGAAAAAAATCGTTTTATGAGCCAACTATTTTAACCAACACTACTTCTAAAATGAAAGTAAATACCGAAGAAGTTTTTGGTCCGGTAATTTGTATTGAAAAATATAATGGTAAGATCGAAGATGCGGTAAAAAAAATAAATGATTCTAAATTTGGTTTACAATGCGGTATTTTTACGGATTCGGTTTCTGAACTTGATCATTGTTTTAAAAATATTGAGGTTGGCGGCATCATTCATAACGATGTGCCTACTTTGCGTTTTGACCAAATGCCTTATGGTGGAATTAAAGAAAGTGGTTTAGGACGCGAAGGTGTTAAGTATGCAATAATGGATATGCTGGAAGCAAAAATCCTTGTAAAGTAATTATTTCTTTAAAGAATTTAGTTTTTTATAGCCTATTAACTGATCGTAATAGGTTCCTATTTTACGGTGATACACGATAATGTTATAATCATTCTCAGTATCCCAATGATTTCCTTCCATAACAGTTTCATCACCACCTGGCTTAAGATCATTACTTAAAACATAAATATAATTATAGTAACCTTGTTTTAAATACAATTTTGTTTCGTAACCTAATCGTTTATAATTGTAAGTCATTTTACTTATTTTATTCATGCGCCAATCGGTTAATTTACCAAGCACATAAAAATTCCCATTAATTTCAGGATTTAAATACGGAACAAAAAATTCGACGTATACGTAATCGGCTTCAAAATCCATATTGCCTTTAAAATCATTATTCCTTATCAAAAAATTTCCATTAAAATCGGGATAATATAAATAAGGTTTTATTGCTCGTGTTTCGTCTTTATACAAAACAATATGATTCTTAAAATTTTCGTCTTTAAATATGTCTTTCACTTTTTCTGAATAGTATCTTACGCTTCTTGCATCAAAATATCTGAATTCATTTCCACCATTAAATGTAGACGCATCATCCAACGAGTAAGTAAGCGTATTGCCACCCATAAATGTGGGCTTTATATCTGTTACAGCATTATCCCAACGGTTATTTTGTGTAATAACCACTTTAAGATCTTTGTATGGGTTGGTAATATCATAACCCGAATTACTGATCGTAAAATCAATATGTTGCTTATTGTATTGTTCGTTATCACCAATAGGCTGTCTGAAATTTGCAGCAACAGAAATTTTGTTGTCGTACAAAAGAAACCGCCTGCTTAAAACAAGATCTTTTTTATCACCGAAAGCATATACATACAAAATGTAGTTTCCGCTTTTTGTAAATTTTAAATTTTGTTGAGGGAACAGAACTGTATAGTGCGTGTATTTTTGATACGTATTCATTGAATATGTAAAGTTGATAATGTTAAGATCAAAATAGCCGGTAAGGTATTCGCTTATCATTAGGTCGCTGGGTGTCCAATCAGCATTGCAATGTACAAATGTCATTGAATATTGTTTTTGATCGCCATCAAGATCATCAAAACTTAACTCAAGTTGTTCACCACTATTTAGGTCAATTATAGGTGCACTATATTCCCAGCTACTTTCGTAGAGCTTTACTGTTTTAATGGTTGACTTATAGTTATAATCATCATATTTTAAAACGTTATCATTAACGTAATCATCCTCCTCACCTGTTTTAGTTTGCGAGAAAGATAAAACAGGAATAAGCAATAAAAAATAAACGAGTATCTTATTTATCATGATCAAATATAAACAAAGCTTGTTGTGTAAAACGTAATAATACCGCTAAATATTGTAAAAAAGCAAAAAAAAATCCCGTCCTGGCTAAGCCAGGACGGGATTTTAATAAGACAAAAAAATTAGTGAATAATCTTTTTAGTTATTTTTTTATTTTCAGTTTCTACAGTTATGAATAACAATTGATTTTTTGGCTCTAATCCAAAACGTACTGTTTCATTTTGCGCATTCACTTTTTTGTTTTCTACAATTTTTTGTCCTAAAATATTTGTTACTGATATTTTTGCGTTACTAACTTTATCAAAGTTAAGATCAACATCAATTCCGCTAATATCTTGTTTAACAAGAACAGATTGATCAGAAAGAACAGCAGCGTTATTATCATTAATACCTGTTGTAATATCTGCACAAACGGTTAACTCAAATCTTGCTGTTGATGTTGTATCGTTCATTGTAAAAACGTATGGACTTGCCTTAATGTTATGTACAATATTTAATAATTTATCTTTTAAAGTTACACAAGCGCCCGGAGGTAACAATTGCATATCCTGACCAGTAATAGTATATTGACCGCTTGCCATAACTTTTGCTAATACAGGAATAACTGCATTTTGTGTAATAGCAAATGGTAAACTGTTAATTGAGTAATCTACATTACCACTTTTTGTTGAAATTGTAGTGTATTTATTATATGAACCAGGATAACCAACATAACCAGGAGTTTGAAAGATCTTATATGCATCGTATTCTACAT
>JACDED010000125.1 GCA_013816615.1 Bacteroidota bacterium | reverse complement strand
CATATTAGCTAGGAAATAATACCAGCTTAAACCTGCAGCATAATCATTCATTACCGCTAAAAATATTACCGGCATAAAGTACATCATAAATTTCATGCCCGGCATTTGATTATTTTGCTGAGGCATCATACTACTATTCATGTAAGTGTAAACCAAAGTACTCACAAACATTAATAGCGCAAATAAACTTACGTGATCGCCATAAGCCCAGTTAATAAAAGGCACATAACCAAAATCCCAGATAGTATCATACGTACTTAAGTCAGTAGCCCATAAAAAATTTTGCTGGCGTAATTCAACAGCAGCAGGTAAAAAAGCAAACAAAGCAATTAATATCGGGAACTGTAACAATAAAGGAAAACAACCTGATAACGGATTAACGCCCGCCTTTCGATAGAGCGCCATTTGCTCTTGTTGTTTTTTCATTGGGTCAGCATTCTTTTCGTACTTAGCATTCAAAGCATCTGTCTCAGGTTTCAGTACACGCATACGCGCACCGCTCATATATGTTTTGTAAGCAATAGGCAGTAATAGGACTTTAACGATCAGCGTTAAAATTAAAATTACAATACCCATATTCATAAAACTTAATGAATCGAATAAAGGAATTACCATCCACTTATTGATGTAGCTAAAAATGCTCCAACCTGTTGGAATTATTTGTTCAAGATCATCGCCATAAGTTTTTAAAGTTTTATAATCGTTTGGTCCGAAATAAAATTTAAAACCAAATTTTTCGTTAGGAAGATGTTGGTAAGGAATACCCAATTCACTTGAAACCGCTTTAACGATCTCTGTTGAATTAGGGCGCCCGCTTGTTTTAATAAGGCTTCCACCTTTTGCGAAAATATTATTAGCAATTATTGTTGAATTAAAATATTGTTGTTTAAAGCTGATCCATTTGATATCCGCCTCACTTAATTCTTTTTGTTCATCCTTTAAACCATTAATATAATCAGGGCTGTTTTCAACTTGCTTGTAATAAACTGTTGCAGCCTGCTTTTCTTTTTTAATATATTTTTCCTGGCTTGGAAATAACATGGCCCATGTCAGTTGTAGTTGATCTTCAGTTTGTGAAATGATCTTTTCCATTCCAACAAAACGAATTTCAGAACTAACAATGTAATCGTTTGGTTTTATTGAATACGAAAACTCAATATAACTTGCCGGGTTGGAAGTTTCTAATTTAAGATCAATGCCTGTAGCAGTTTGTTTAACCGATTTAAAATAAAAACTATCTGTAGAAAAAATACGTGAACGATCGTAAGCATTTAATTTTAAAGCGAAGTTTAAAGAGTCGCGATCAAATAAAATTAAAGGTTCGGTTTTACCGGAGCGGTGATATTTTTTTAATTCAACTTTTATTATTTGCGCACCTTTATTTAAAATAGTGGCTTTAATATTTTCATTCTCAATAACAAAAGTTTCTTCTTTACCAGTAGTTGCCGGAGTAAAATCTTTGTACTGATCATTTAATAAAGCAGCTTTGGTAGAGTCATTAACTTCTACAGGCGCAGATCTTAAAGTATCAACAACTTCTTTTTTAATAGCCGCGTCTTTAGCCATTAATTCTGACTCTTGCTTTTGTTGAACAAGGGTTATAGAATCTTTTACAGCTTTGTTGCGGGCAACTGTTTCTTTTGAAGGGCCACTTACATATAACCAGATGCCTAAAATTCCGGCAATTAAACCTAAACCAATTAACGATTTCTTATCCACTCTTTTATTAATTTAAAACGGGGCAAATTTAACGTTTTTTGAACGATAAAGGCTAAGAAAATTTCACAAAAGAAGAGAAAAGGTCGGTTAAAATTTCTCGCCCTCTAATTTGGCCACAACCGCGCTGGCAACCGCATTACCGACTACATTCGTAGCACTGCGCCCCATATCCAGCAATTGGTCGACTGCCAAAAGCAGTAACAAACCCTCGCCGGGAATTTTGAACATGCTTAGCATACCGGCAATAACCACAAGAGATGCGCGTGGCACACCCGCCATACCTTTGCTGGTAACCAATAAAATAAGCATCATCTTAATTTGGTCGGCCATTGAAATATCAATACCATAGCTTTGCGCAATAAAAACGGTTGCAAAGGTCATGTACATAATACTGCCATCAAGATTAAATGAGTAACCCAAAGGCAATACAAAGCTCACAATACGGTTACTAATGCCATGTTTTTCGAGCGCCTCAATCGTTTTTGGCATAGCACTTTCGCTACTGGCAGTGCTAAAGGCAAGAAGGATAGGCTCTTTTACATCTTTTAAAAGACGGAAATAATTTATTTTAAATGCCAGGCTGATCATATACAATACACCAAATACAAAGAATAGCAATCCGCCAAAAAAACAGACGATCAAATACAGATAGCCGCCCAAAACATCGAGCCCCTGCTGTATTACAACGGCAGTGATGGCACCAAAAACACCCAGCGGTGCAAAGTTCATAACGAAGTTGGTAACCTTAAACATTACATGACTTAAGCTATCGAAAGCTTTAATGATAGGTTTGCCGGGATCACCAATACTTGCAGCAGCAATACCAAAAAATAAAGCAAAAACTACAATAGGTAAAATATCGTTTGCGGCCATAGCGCGAATAATACTTTCGGGAATAACGTGATCAATAAAATTTGAAGATGTTTGTTTGTTGATCTTAACACCGGTTTCCACATTGGCGGTTGGCAGATCGAGGTGCATGACCTTACCGGGTTCAAATAAATTTACAATTACCAGACCTAAAGCCAATGCAATTAAAGTGGCAGAGGTAAAATAGATCATTGTTTTTAAACCAATACGGCCGACGCTTTTAAAATCGCCCACTTTAGCAACACCCAAAACCAATACAGCCAATACTAATGGCGCAATGATCATTTTAATTAGATGTAAAAAAATATCGCTTAAAATTGAATAGTTAGAAGCCACATCTTTCTTTGCTTCTTTAAAACAAGCAGTTTCATATTTAAGAACTGCTTTTTTCGCTTCTTCCTTAGCTACAGGATTAGTGATATGATCTAATAAAGAAAGATCGAACTTAAATCTATTTGCAGTAACAGATGAGTTTATAAAGTAGCCTACCACAAGGCCAATAAGCATGGCAACAATAATAAATGTGATAAGTTTATTTTTTTTGAAATAGTTCATTTTTATAATGCCTCCTGTAAAATTTCCATTTTCATACCGCGCGAACCTTTAATTAAAACTGTATTTTCAGAAACATTTATCTCTTTTAAATACGTTAAACATTCCTGCGTGGTCTTAAATTTTTTAAATTGATCTGTATCCAGCTTAAAAAATTCATCGCCAACTAATACTACATCTTTTAATTTTTTTTCCTGCAGCAAGTTAACTATTTTTTGATGTTCATCGTGGCTATATTCTCCCAATTCGAACATATCGCCCAACAATAATAATTTTTTATCAGATTTATAGTTGGCAAAATTCTCAATAGCGGCAAACATGCTGTTGGGATTAGCATTGTAGGCATCCAGCAAAATAGTATTACGGCCAGTTTTTACCAGTTGAGAGCGGTTCATATTAGGTAAATAATTTTCCAGGCCCTCTTTTATCAATTCATCATGCACTTTAAAATAATTAGCAACGCAGGTAGCTGCCAGGCAATTAATAAAATTATAAGAACCTACAATTTGGGTATTGATCAATGGTAATTTATTAAAATCTTTCTCACCATAACGGGTAGTAAATTTCATGCTAACGGTTTCGGCCGTGGTGCAATCATTTCCAATTACATCGTATAATTTTTTGCAGCCGTAAGTGATCTTATCATTATTAAAAGCAAGCTCGTACAATACCTCATCGTCACCATTCACAAACACCTTTCCGTTCCTGGCCTTAATGTATTTATACAATTCGCTTTTACCTTTTTTAATTCCCTCTACCCCGCCAAAGCCCTCCATGTGGGCCTTTCCAATATTTGTGATCAAACCAAAATCCGGTTCTGCAATATGACATAATTCATCAATTTCGTTTTGATGATTAGCACCCATTTCAATAATAGCGAATTCGTGTTCTTGTTTTAAATTTAATAATGTTAAAGGCACACCGATATGATTATTTAAATTACCAACGGTTGCCAGTGTTTTATACTTTTTAGAAAGCACAGCATTAATTAATTCTTTATTGGTTGTTTTACCATTACTACCTGTAATTGCTAAAAAAGGGATTTTAAATTGTTGACGATGATGTGTTGCCAGTTGCTGCAAGGTTTTTAAAACGTCATTTGTCAAAACGATTTTTTCGTTGGTTACGTATTTCTCTTCATCAACCACAGCAAGGCTGCAACCGGCATCAATTGCCTTTTGAGCAAATTCATTGGCGTTAAAATTCCCACCTTTTAAAGCAAAAAAAACAGAACCTGATTCCAGTTTCCTGGTATCGGTACAAATTTTTTGATCAGCCTTTAAATAAAATGAATAAAGTTCTTCTATGGAAACATGTTTTGACATTTAGAGCTTGTTTAAAGTTTATCTGATATTTTGTTACACATCTTTTTAGCTACAACTTCGTTAAATTTTTCACCGAAGTATTTAACTTCGCCTCCAAAATTTGCCTCGTTTCGCTTAAAAATATACAATAACAAATCTATATATAAACTTTAAGCAGGCTCTTACAAAATAAAAAAAACCCTTAAGCAATTAGCTTAAGGGTTTTGTTATATTATTAACAATATTATTTACCTAATCCAACAGGGCTTCCAACACGTGTCATAGCGCAACGGAAACCTAACCATGCATTTGCCTGGCGTTGATCTAAAAATCTACGTACACCCGGATTTAAGAAGTATGCACGATCTCTCCAGCTACCTCCTTTAAACACACGTGATTTATCGTTTACTAAAGATGTTTTGGCATATTCATACATCATCTTATCAGATTTGTCAGTATAAGCATCTTCACCTTGTTCGTAGAAAATACTTGAGTTAACATCACCATCCATATAGTTGATATAGTCAGCTGATTTATAATTCCTGCGTTCATCTAAATTATCTGTAGATACTGCACTTGAAACCTCTCTCCATTGCACACGGCCCGGGATATCAGATTTACCTTCTTGTGTAGCATTATTATTACCATTAATATCGTTTGTCATAATAGTTAATACGCTATCAGTAACTTCAGTAGTTTCACCAGATACTCCATGCTGTGTAGGCACGTTAACTTTATGTTTGAATTTTTGGTAAACCGGCCCATCAACGTTAGTAAGGATTTCTCCACCTAAACCACCAATTAAAGTAGTACTATCGCGTTTTTGAGTAGTAAATACATTACCACGGAAAGGACGGAACTCATCAGCATCTTGTAAAGTGTTAGGGCGATAAACGTCCATTACCCACTCACACACGTTACCAGACATATTATATAAACCATAATCGTTTGGCCAGTATGAATAAACAGGAGCAGTAACGTCAGCGTTATCATTTAAGAAACCTGCAGTACCCATGTAATCACCGGCACCACGAACGAAGTTAGCATTGATCTGACCCATGTATTTATCAGTTGCATTACGAACACCGTGTCCGTTCCAGGGATAGATACGACGATCTGTGATACGCTCACCAATTGTATTACCAATTAAACCATATGCAGCATATTCCCACTCAGCTTCTGTTGGTAGCCTGTATTTTGGTAAAAAGATACCATCTTCCATACGTACATCACGCTCAGGATTTTGCTCATCAAAAGAAGGTAATTTTTGCTTTAATTGTCCTTGCCATTTACCAGATAAATAAGCTTCAGTAGAAAAATAATCCTGATCAGAAGGGCTTGGAACGTGCTCTAATAAACCTTCGCGAATTAAAATAAACTCATTTACGCGGTCTGTTCTCCAGGCACAGAAATCATTTGCCTGTAACCAGTTTACACCAACTACCGGGTAATCACGGTAAGCAGGGTGACGTAAATAATACTCAACGTAAGGCTCGTTATAAGCTAACTTTTCACGCCATACTAAAGTATCAGGTAATGCTTTATAATAAATATCCGGGAAAGTTGGTCCGAATACACGGCTGGTCCAGAATAAATATTCTAAATAAGAGAAGTTACTAACTTCAGTCTCATCCATATAAAATGATGAAATAGTAACCCTGCGGGATACGTTATTCCATTCATATGTTACGTCGTTTTCTGTGCGTCCCATAGAAAAGGTACCACCTTCAATAAGTACAAGGCCTGGTCCTGTTTCTTGCTCCTCGTAAGGTGGTTTTTCAAAACCTCCGTTCGTAGGATCATTATAAGCCCATCCTGTTACGGGAGAGCGTTCCTGAGAACATGAAACCAAAATAGCTGCCGTAATTAAGGCTAGCGCTCCGGGTTTTTTCATCCATTTTATATTCATAGTATTAACTATTGGTACAACGCTATAACGTTATTTTATTTAAAAGGTTACAAAAATAATTAAAATGATGGGCAACTAATGGTCCTGTATTTTTTACGTTTAGGCTTACATTCGAACTGAATCTGTAATGAAATTTCGTGTGATCCAGCCGTGTTACCACTTAATTTTGAGACAGTTATGTCATAACTGTAACCAAATTTAAAGTTAGCATTTTGAATCCCTACAAGGGCAATTACCGCATCAGCATTTCTATACCATAAACCTGCTACAAAAGCACCTTTAACATAATATAGACCTAAATTTAACTGACTGAATTTTTGTTGTTGTTGGAATAAGATGTTTGGTGAAAGGTAACTTGCATTTCCTTTTTCAAGAGGAATAATTGCACCCGCATGACCGGTAAATTTTGCCGGTAATTTTGAAGTACCTAAAAGACCTTCATCCGGTTGATTAATATGGTGTGCTGCAAAACCGAAGAAATAATACTTGCTATATCCCAATATACCTGCAGAAAAATCGGCATTACGCTTATTTTGAGAAGGTACTGCTTCCTGTGTATTCCAAACGAAACCTCTACGGGCATCGATCATATCACCAAAGTTTAATTTTGTTTTATCTAAAGATTTTTGAAGATAAGTAGCCTGAATACCGAATTTTAAAGAAAATTCACGCGTAACAGCCGCGTGATAAGAGTATAATAAACTAAAATTGGTTGTTTTTAAAGTTCCGTGAGCCTGATCATCAGTGGTAACTAAAGCCCCTATTCCCCCTGCCAATGCATCTAAATGCATATCGTAAGAAGCAGCATAAGTAACGTAAGTGCCAGATAAATTCGGCCATTGATTACGGTAATTCATGCATATTCTCGGACATCTTGCAGTACCCGCAAAAGCTGGGTTCAGGTATAATGGATTCGCGTAGAATTGCGTGAATTGAGGATCCTGTGCTTTTAAGTCTAATAAAAACACTGAGAACACTAATAATGGTAACAGTATGCGTCGATTCATAAAAATTGTTAACCTAACCTATTTCACAAATATATAAAAACAATTTCAAAAACAAAAATAAAATCTCAACAATATTTTGGAACGTAAATCGTTTATATTTAGTTTAATCGCTTAATTTTACCAAATATATGAATTTTCTCAGAATTAGGGTTTTTGTGGTGTTTTTTGGGTTTAGCGGCGTTTTGTTAAGTCAAAAAAGCCTGGGCATTGATCAAACTATTGACCAGCAGGGTAAAAACAATGTTTCGGCTATTATTTCTTCATCACTTCTGGATTCTGTTTTACTTAAAGTGGAGCTAAAAAATGCTCAATACGACCCACAAAAAAATAACCTGCCCTACTACATTATTTCAAATACTACATCCTATAACCAATCCGCTAATCCTACATTAATAATAACAAAAACGCAGATAGTAACAGAGCCTCATGCAGCAGTCATCAAAAAATCATTCTCTGCTTATCTAACACAAAATTTTCAGGTTATTTCAATTCCAAGTTTGTGCAGAAATGAAAATCTTAATCAAAATAAGATCATTCCTTTCAGATTAAACAATCAAAATCAAATTGAAGAGTTAATTGGTTATTCAATCAACTGGCAGACCTCAACAGACAATAATCGTAAAGCCTCCAGTGCTGCTGCATTTGCAAATAATTCAGTTCTTGCTACTGGTAACTGGTATAAGATAGGTATCACTAAAACCGGTTTTCATAAAATAGACAAAGCATTCCTCGTTACTTTAGGTATTAATTTTAGCGGGCTTGATCCGAAAAAAATAAAATTATTTGGTAATGGTGGTAGAATGTTACCGGAACAAAATGGTGTTTTCCGATACGATGATCTTCAGGAAAATGCCATTCAAATTGTTGGCGAAACAGACGGCATTTTTGATGATAATGATTATATTATTTTTTACGGACAAGGCCCTACTGGCTGGACAAGCACTGGCGCTGCAAGCAGTTTAAAATTCAGGCACGAGAAGAATTTATACAGCGATACAAGTTTTTATTTTATTACTGTTGATGCTACACTTGGAAAACGTGTAAACTCTCCGGCAGCTATATCTGCTCCTTCAAACACAAGTACATCTACTTACGATTATTATAATTTTTCAGAAAGTAATTATGTGAATTTTGTAAAAAGCGGGCGCCAGTTTTATGGTGAATACTTTGATATTACCAATTCTTTTGGGTTTAATTTCACTGATGGTGATTTTGTTGTGGGTGATACTGTCACATCTGAAGTTACAATTGCCGGAAGAGGCCAAAACGGCGGTGTTTATTTTGTAAATGGTTCAGGCTTAAGCTATACAATGGCTACAGGTGCGGTAAACATTAACAATTACCTGGCGGATTATGTAGATGTGCAATCCAAGATAGGTAAAGCTTTAATGGCTGATCCTAACTCCCTTGGTGTTGTTGTAACCAAACAAACTGCTAATTGTGTTGCCTGGTTAGATAAAGTAACGCTCAACGCACGCAGGAAATTAAATATTAATACTCTAAAACAATTTGAATTCAGAGATACACGTGTAGTTGGTACAGGTAATGTTTGTAATTACATATTTACAAATCCTCAAAGCATTACTCCTTTAATATGGAATATAACCGACCCTATTAATCCACATGTACAAACTTATAATAGCGCAGGAAGCACAATTAATTTTATTGCTACTACTGATTCACTTAATTCATACGGAGTTTCGCCCGGGAATGATTTTTACAAACCAACTTTTGTAGGAAAGGTTATCAATCAAAATTTACATAATATCCAACAGGCTGATTATATTGTAGTAACACATCCTTTATTTATGTCGCAGGCGCAACGGCTTGCAAATATTCATCAACAGCAGGAAGGTTTAACTTACGCAGTTGTAAGTGTTGATCAGATCTATAACGAATTTAGTAGCGGAAGACCTGATATTTCCGGCATCCGCGATTTTATACGTATGGTTTACAGCCGTGGTATTTTAACCGGTAAGCCTGTAAAATATGTTGCCCTTGTTGGTGATGGTTCTTACGATAACATAAACAGAAATTTAAATACGAACAGCAATTTAATTCCAACCTATCAAACATTTGATTCAAAATCTTTTTTAAACAGTACGGCTTCTGATGATTTTTATGGTTTAATGGATGGCAATGAAGGTTTTGCCGCAGAAGCTTTGGGTGTTGTCGATATTGGTGTTGGAAGGCTAACGTGCCGCAACCTGACGGAGGTTACGAATGTTATAAATAAGATAGAAAATTATTACCGCAAAGATCCTGATTTTAAGATCCAGGAACCTGCTGCGGAAAATTGTAACTCCGGCAGTACTTCACCACTTGGCGATTGGAGAAATTGGATTGTGTTTCTTGGTGATGATGAAGATCAATCCACTCACATGAACCAGGCAGATCAATTAGCTTCTATTGTTCAAGGTGGTTACACAAATTATAATTTAGATAAGATCTATTTAGATGCCTATCAACAATTTTCTACTCCCGGGGGACAAAGATATCCGGATGCAGCAGAAGATCTTTTGAGACGTTTTAAAAAGGGAGCATTGGTATTTAATTATACTGGCCATGGTGGTGAAGTTGGTATTACAGGTGAGCGTATTTTAGATGTACCGGCAATTAATGCGCTTGATAACATTAACCGTTTACCACTTTTTGTAACTGCAACCTGTGAATTCAGCCGTTATGATGATCCTGATAGAACCTCAGCCGGGGAGCTTTGTTTATTAAATTCAAAAGGCGGCTCTATTGCCTTATTAACTACTTGTCGCCTGGCTTTTTCTTCAACCAATTTTGTTTTAAACACAACTTTATTTAATTATTTATTTAAAAAATTACCAAACGGTAAAATGCCTGCGCTTGGTGATGTAATTCAAAAAACAAAAGCTGTTTTGGGCCAATCTATATATTTTGCCAATTTCCATTTATTAGGCGATCCTGCAATGCCGCTGGCTTACCCTACTCAAAAAGTAATTACTTCAAAGATCAATAATAATCTTGTCACCCCAACAAGTATCGATACTATTTCTGCCCTGGCCAAGATAACGGTTTCGGGTTTTATTGCAGATACTATGGGTAATAAATTAACCAGTTTTAATGGCATTGTTTACCCAACTGTTTTTGACAAAGAAGAAATACTTAACTGTTTATTAAATGATCCGGAATCATATTACTCAACTGTTGGAAATCCTTTTACTTTCAGGCTTCAAAAAAATATTTTATACAGGGGAAAAGCCGAAGTAAAAAACGGTGATTTTACTTTCTCTTTCATTGTTCCAAAGGATATTAGCTTTGCGATCGGACCAGGAAAAATAAGTTATTACGCTACAAACGGACAAATTGATGCCGCTGGCTATACCAACAATGTAAAGGTTGGTGGCAGCGCAAAAAATCCAATAATAGATGATGATGGCCCCCAACTAACAATTTATTTGAATGATAAAGGATTTGTTAATGGCGGCACAACTAACGAAAAACCTATTCTTTACGCCAACCTAACCGATTCAAGCGGTATTAATACCGTGGGATCGAGTATCGGACACGATATTACCGCTGTGCTGGATGAGAACAGCAGTAAACCTATTATTTTAAATGATTATTATGAAGCTAATTTAAACAGTTATCAAAGTGGTAAAGTCAGGTTTCCGTTTGACGAATTGGCTGAAGGCAACCACCGTTTAACGTTTAAAGCCTGGGATATTCAAAATAATTCAGGCATTGTAGCTACCGATTTTGTGGTGGCACCAAGTGCAGAGCTGGCGCTAAAACACGTTTTAAATTACCCTAATCCCTTCACTACCAGCACTAAATTTTATTTAGAGCATAACCAGGCTTGTAATCCATTAAAAATAACAATACAAATATTTACAATTAGTGGTAAAGTGGTAAAAACCATTCAACAAACCGTTACCTGTGAAGGCTTTAGGCCTGAAGGAATTGATTGGGATGGAAAAGATGAATTTGGCGACAAACTTGCAAGAGGTGTTTACATATATAAATTAGCTATAATTAACACAGAAAACCAAAAAGCTGAAAAAACTGAGAAATTAGTTATATTAAATTAGTAACTTTGACGTTTACTTTTTGGTTATGGAACTTATCCAAAAATTTAATGAATAAAAATATTTTAATACTATCCGGACTTTTAATGACCAAAGGCATTTTTGGTCAAATTCAGAGTGCCCAGCAGTTAGGTGGTCAAACTATCAATCCTATTACAACCGCGGTTCCTTTTTTAATGATCAGTCCTGACAGTAAACAAGGCGGCATGGGCGATGTTGGAGCGGCTACAGATCCTGATATCAATTCAATACACTGGAACGGAAGCAAACTTGCTTTTTCTGAAAAAAAATTCGGCGTTGGCTTTACTGTCACGCCATGGTTACGTTTATTAGTGCCTGATATTAATCTTTATTATTTAGGCGGTTATGCTAAAGTAAATAAAAGAACTGCTATTGGCGGATCTTTACGTTATTTTAGTTTGGGAAATATTGAGTTAACAAATTCTTCGGGTATAAAAACAAGTGATTTTAAACCTAATGAATTTGCAGTTGATGTTGCCGTATCACAAAAATTATCTGAAAATTTTTCTCTGGGTGTTGCTATGCGTTATATCAACTCAAGCATTAGCAAAGTTTTTTTTAACGGTAGCCAGGGTAATGCTGCAAGTACCGGTGCGGTTGACCTTAGCATGTTTTATAAAAGCAACAAATTTAAACTGGGCGATAAAAAAGCCATTTTTACAAGTGGCCTTGCTTTTACAAATCTTGGTGCAAAAATAAAATACTCTAACGATCAAAACTTCATTCCAATGAATTTGCGTTTAGGCGCAGGTTTAAAAACCGATATTGATGAATTTAATACTATTGGTGTTTATGTTGATCTTAATAAATTATTAGTGCCTACTCCACCTGTTTATAAATATAAAATAGATCCTGTTACAGGAAAAGAAACCACAGAAATTGAAATTGATCCGGCAACTGGTGCAAAAGTTATCGAAAAAGGAAAAAACCCTAACGTGCCCGTAGCACAAGGTATCCTACAATCGTTTAGTGATGCGCCGGGTGGATCTAAAGAAGAGTTACAGGAAGTTAATATCTCTACCGGTTTAGAATACTGGTACAACAATACTTTTGCTGTTAGAACAGGTTATTTTTACGAACCAAAAACAAAAGGTTCGCGTCAGTTCTTTACAATTGGAATGGGCTTTAAATTTAAAGTTATTAATGTGGATGGTTCTTACCTGATTCCCACTTTATTAAACAACCCGCTTCAAAGAACCTGGAGAATAACACTAAGCTTCAACTTTGACGCTGCTGCAAAAGAAAAAGACGCCCCTGTTCAGCCTTAATTTTACACCTTAATTTCCTTTTCACAGCCTACTGTGCATAATTGCATCCGGCAAAGGTAAAATACAACCTTGTATTTAAGATATTTGTTTATGCGCAAATTACAAATCTCTTTACCTACCATCTGTTTATTTATTTTATTCTCATGCAGTAGCTCTGACGATGAAAAAGATAACAGGACAATTTTTAGCTATAACGAAATGGCCGGCGTTACATCGCTCGATCCTGCCGCTGCTATTAGCTTTGAAAACATCTGGCCGGTTAACCAGGTTTTTAACGGCCTTGTACAAATG
>JACDED010000223.1 GCA_013816615.1 Bacteroidota bacterium | reverse complement strand
AATGACTGGCCTAATATAAATGAGAATGGGTGGCCTATATTAGATGAGAATATCCACTACTTCAATTATACAATAAATACTGCAAAATACAGCCAATATTTGATTAACAATTTATAGTTAAAAACATTGGTTGGATAAGACTTTAAAGCCCAACGCTTTCCCCTATTTTTAAAAGATAATGAGCGCCGAAAAAAGAAATAAATTCAGGTCAAAGAACAACGTGGAAACTGACGTTGAAGAAATAGAAAAAAACTCTATTGAAGACTATGTTACCCCAAAATTAGTTGAAAAAAAACAACCTGAAGGAAAAAAGAACAAACCAAAATCAACACCAAAAGTTGTTGACGAGGAAACCAGTGTTGAAGATGTAAAACCGGCTAAAGAGGTTAAAAATAAAACCAAAGAAAAAGAAAAAAATAAAGCTGTGTTTACAGAACGTTTAGAAAAAGCGAAAGCATTTTATAATAACGAGCGTACGCAAAAGATCTTTGGATTGTTATTGGTTTTATTCTCTGCTTATTTGGCAATTGCATTTGTATCTTATTTTTTTACCTGGCAAATTGATCAGGATAAAGTTTTAGGAAGCTCTGAAGAATTTTTTCTGCCCGAAACAAAAGTAAAGAACTGGTTAGGTAAAGCCGGTGCTTTGATCTCGCATTTGTTCATGTACAAAGGCTTTGGCGCGGCATCGTTTATTTTGGTACCTGTTTTATTTTTGTATGGCATTCAAAAAGTAGTACAAAAACAATTCATCAACATCGGTGCTTTTAATGCTAAATGGTTATTTCTTTTGGTGTGGAGTTCGTTAGTGTTAGCATACTTTTTTTCAGAAACATTATTTTATATGGGTGGCGGCTTTGGTTATTTTATCAATGGCCAGATCGCAAATTATGTTGGTGGTGTAGGATTAATCGCGTTGCTTGCATTTTCGATGTTAACATTCCTGGTATTGATCATCAATTTATCTTTTAAATTACCTGCAAAACCAGTAATTGAAGAAGATGAACAGATACAGGCAGAAATACATGTAACACCAGTTGCAGAAAAAGATCTGAATGCTTCGTTCAACGAAATTAAAGAACCAAAATTTTCTGCCGAAGAAGAAGCTGAGCTTTTAAATTTCGAAGTGCTTCCGAAAAAAGAAGAAGAGAAAGCGATAACTAATGATGCAATATTTGAGGTTGTAAAACCTGTTGAAGAAATAAAAGTCGAGCCACCTGTTGAAGAAAATAAAATTGAAATGACCAACACGGTTGAAACCGCTGAGGTGGTTGCTAAAAATGGAGAACCTGAATTTGAGATCGGTAAAATTGTTGAAGAGCCTATCATTCAGGAAGACGAAAATCGGGCTGCGAAATTAGTTGAAGAATTTGGAGAATACGACCCAACATTAGATCTTGGCTCATACAAATTTCCAAGCTTTGAATTATTAAACGATTATGGTAATACGGGAAGTAAAGTAAACCAGGAAGAATTAATTGCAAATAAAAATCGAATTTTAAGTACACTAAAAAATTATGGAATTGAAATTGATAAGATCACTGCAACGGTTGGTCCTACAGTTACATTATACGAAATTGTTCCGGCAGCGGGTGTACGTATCAGTAAAATTAAAAACCTTGAAGATGATATTGCGCTTAGCTTAGCAGCTTTAGGTATTCGTATCATTGCACCAATTCCGGGTAAAGGAACGATTGGTATCGAGGTTCCGAATTTAAATCCTGAAATGGTGCCAATGAAAAACATCCTGGCATCCGAAAAATTTAATAACTCTGTTTTTGAATTACCAATTGCTTTAGGTAAAACTATTAGCAACGAAATATTTATTGCCGATCTTGCAAAGATGCCTCACCTTTTAATGGCAGGTGCTACAGGGCAAGGTAAATCGGTTGGATTAAACGCGGTGTTGGTTTCTTTACTTTACAAAAAACATCCGGCGCAGGTAAAATTTGTATTGGTTGATCCGAAAAAAGTAGAGTTAACTTTATTCAATAAAATTGAACGTCACTTTTTAGCGAAGCTTCCAAACTCTGAAGATGCCATTATTACTGATAACACAAAGGTTATTCATACATTAAATTCGATGTGTATTGAAATGGATAACCGTTATGCGTTATTACAGGATGCACAGGTTAGAAATATTAAAGAGTACAATACTAAATTTGTTAACCGTAAATTAAATCCAAACGACGGACATAAATTTTTACCATACATTGTTCTGGTAGTGGATGAGTTTGCTGATTTAATTATGACAGCGGGTAAAGAAGTAGAGACACCAATTGCACGTTTAGCACAATTAGCAAGGGCTATTGGTATTCACTTGATCATTGCCACACAACGCCCTTCAGTAAATATTATTACAGGTACAATTAAAGCGAATTTTCCGGCGCGTATTGCATTTAGGGTAACCAGTAAAATTGATAGTCGTACTATTTTAGATTCAGGCGGGGCAGATCAATTAATTGGGCGCGGCGATATGTTATTAAGCACAGGTAATGATCTTATTCGTATACAATGTGCTTTTGTAGATACACCTGAAGTAGAAAAAATTACAGAATTTATTGGTAATCAGCGTGCCTATCCAAGCGCCTTTTTATTACCCGAATATGTTGGGGAAGATGGAGGAGAAGGAATTGGGGAAGTTGACTTGAGTGAACGGGATAAAATGTTTGACGATGCAGCTAAACTGGTTGTTCAATTTCAGCAGGGAAGCGCATCTTTCCTACAAAGAAAGTTAAAATTAGGCTATAATAGAGCCGGTAGAATAGTTGATCAGCTGGAAGCCGCAGGAGTGATAGGAGGCTTTGAAGGCAGCAAGGCACGCGATGTTTTGGTTAAAGACATGGCTCAATTAGAAGAAATTTTACAAAAATTAAAAAATCGTTAGGCTCAATTTAAACCTTTTTTGCATCTTAGATGTCTTATTTGGTATCAAATTTGTACTTAATCAGTTATGAAGAAATTATTTAGTTTATTATTTGTTTGCGGTTCGATCTTAGTAAACGCGCAAGACCAGGACCCGAAAGCAAAAGCAATTTTAGATGACCTTAGTAAAACTACTAAGGCATATAAAACAATTACGGCCGATTACGTTTTTACCATGCTTAATAAAGATAAAAAGCAGGTTGAAAAACAAAGCGGTAAAGTAATGATCAAGGGCGATAAATTTAAATTGGAGATTCCCGGCAATACAATTGTTTGTGATGGTAAAACTTTATGGAACTATAATAAAGATGCCAAGGAAGTTACAATTAAAAACTTTGATGCTGCTAATGAAGACCAATTAAATCCAAGTACACTTTTTACTATTTACGAAACCGGTTACAAGTTTAAGTATGATAAAGAAGAAAAAGTTGGTACAGCAATGTCTCATGTAATTGATCTTTATCCATCGGTAAAACCTGAGAAGAAAAAATTTCATTCAGTAAAAATTTATATTGATAAAGTAAAAAAGCAAGTAAATAAGATGGTGATGCTAATGAAAGATGGCGGCCAAAATGTTTACGAGATAAAATCATTTAAACCAAATGTTGAAATTGCAGATCCAACATTTGTATTTGACACCAAAGGCTTAAAACCGGATCAGATCAGCGATGAACGTTAATAAAAAAAGGGCTCTTAAGAGCCCTTTTTTTATTAAAAACATTTTCAAACTCTTTTATTATCTTTTTTTCTATTTCTCACTTTTGGCTTGTGTGTTGAACAAGACAATCTTGGAAAACCTCTAACTATTTCGAGTCCGCTGCAAGCAATGAACAGTGGGATTTCAACACTATATTGTCTGAAACTATTGATATCATTGGTTTTTATTATGTGAGTTGCTTTGTATCTTTGACTATGATTAAGAAAAGCAAT
>JACDED010000222.1 GCA_013816615.1 Bacteroidota bacterium | reverse complement strand
GCCGAAAACCGTGAACAGAGTAGGCATTCATTTAAAATAAAAAACATGTTAGATTCCTTTATTGAATGGGTAAAAAGTTTTGGAGAGTCGGGTAAAAAAAGAGGCGGTTGGGATGGAAATTAATTTCAAAACTTTTGATGCTTTACCCGGGTTAAAGGCACCGGGTAAAGTTTTTTTAGGATCATTAAAATAAAACCAGTGAAACAAAATCTTATAATTCGCATAAAAAATAATTTATTTTTAAGTGAAGATAAAAGTCTGCTGTATTTTCAAAGATCATATAGCAATGGTATAGAATTTTCATCAAACAAAATCTCAAAAATAATATTGACTACTTTAAATAACAAAAGTGCTTATAAAGATGTTGTTGATGAGTTGGTACTTAAACTTGGTATTCTAAAAAAACATGTTACCATGGCATTGGATAAAATGCTAGAAAGCGGTATTCTTGAAATCTATAACAGCAAAGTAATAAAAACAAAATATATTGAACGCTATGAAAGACAATTAGGATTTTTTGATTCATGTAGCCCCGTAGTTAACTTTTCAGATAATATTAAACGCCAGGAAAAATTAAAGAATACTCATATATTGATAATCGGTATTGGTGGTATTGGTAATTACGCAGCACTTTCATATGCTGCTATGGGTATTGGTACAATTACGCTTATTGATGGAGATAGAGTAGAGGTATCCAATTTAAGTAGGCAGATATTATACAGAGATGATTCGATTGGCGCACTAAAAACAAAAATCGCTGCTGAAGAATTAAAGAAAGTAAATCCAGCATGTAAGGTTAATGCACATCAAAAATATATAAATTCTCAAAATAATCTTGATGATATTCTTAAACAATTAAAAAAAATTGATTTTGTTTTTATTAGTGCCGATCAACCAAAGTTATTACCATATTGGGTAGATGAATTGGCAATAAATTATAAATTTTCTTTTATGAGCTGTAGTTATCAAACTTACACCGGATTTGTAGGGCCCATAATAAAGCCAAAAGAAAAACGTTTACGCGCGATAGGTAAACATAAAGCACAATTTGTAAAAGAACAACCTTTACATGTAATTAAGACCAATCAAAATTTTAAACATCCTTCTACAAGCGCTTCCAATGCAGTATTAGCAAACGTTGCTGTTTTAGAGAGTATTAAATTCATTCTTAAGCTTGGTAATGTAAATATACTTGAAAAAAGAGCTGTTTTTGATTTGAAGACTTTAACTATTTCTTATGAAGAAAACTTAAATTAAATGAAAACAATTATTATATCCGGCATATTATTATGTGTTTTATTTTTTTTGTTTTGCAATATTACCTATTTTAAAAATTATTTGCCTGAAGAGTGGACGTATACGGTATTTTTAAACTACAGACAGTATGATGGTTTAACGGGAGATTCTATTGAATATGAATTTGCTGTTGATTCGATCACTTGCACTAAAAATGTAAAAGGCATTAAAACTTTTGATCACAAAACAAAAATTCAAAAATACGAATTACGAGAACTTTTATTGAATCTTAAAGACAATAAGATCGATAAACTTAAAACAAAAAAAAGAGATGATATTTCTAGTGATCCCGATTATTATTTTTTAAGATTGCATCGTGGTGGACGCTTATTGGCAGGAATAACAATTGATTCTACGAACGATATAAAAGATAAAGATAAATTGCAATTAAATAATATTATTGACCACATCAGAAAATTAATAAAAAATAAAAAATAAAAAGATGAAACACGAAATGTTACCCGACGAAAAAGTAATTGATACTTGGACGATTTTATACGAAACCCCAAAAGGCGGTAAATACAATGGTAAATTAACTGTTACAAGTAAAAGATTATTATATGATGCGAAATTTGATGTCTCGTCAAAAGGTCTTATAGAAGAGGCATTATTTATAAAATGGGGCTCTGAAGATTTTGTTGTTATACCAAAAGATAGGATTAAAGAAGTAGAAGTTGCAAAAAGTTTTTTTTCAAAAAAAGTAGTGCTAACATTAGATAACGGATCAAAACATACTTTTAATTATGGTATGTTAAATATCGATCCGGTTGCAAACGCTATTATGAAAAAATAGTAACAAAAAAATAATGGGATTTACAGGGCCAAATAAGATACCTATTTGCAACAGCTTAACATAAGCCACAATAAACAGTATTATAATGATCAATGAATGCCATGTTATTCGTGTTATTGCAATGCCTTTAATAAAAAGGCCGGGCACGGTTACAACACAAGAGATCGAATTACTTAATATATGTGTAAGCAAACAAATTCCACAACAGCGTCCGGTTATAGAAATTGTAACAAACGAAAAAAAAGAATTTTGCGAATTTGAAGTGATAAGGATCTTTGATAATGAAGCTGAAGCAAAATTTATGCAAATAAAAATGGTTTAACTGATATTAAATTATGATCCTGAGATCAGCGTTCCCTCTTAATATCTAAACGCTATTTCCATTTAACACTGCTTTGTTTAAGTAATTCAATTTTAATATTTATTAATTCTCAATTTCGCTTAACATTATTCATCATGAAAAGAGCAATTTATTTTTTAACACTCGCATTAAGTTTTGCAGTTAACACTTTTGGGCAAATAAATTTTGATTGGGCTAAAAGCATGGGCGGCACAAGCTATGACCAGGCAAACGCAATTACAACCGATGCGCAGGGTAATGTTTATACAACAGGTAATTTTTACGGTACTCCCGATTTTGATCCCGGGCCAAGTACATACACTTTGGGAAGTCTTGGCGGTATTTTTATTTCCAAGCTGGATGCGAATGGAAATTTTGTTTGGGCAAAAGATATAAATGGAGCCATTCATAATACAGGACTCTCTATTGCTGTTGATGCTGCGGGAAATGTATATACCACCGGTCATTTTAAATCTACATCTGATTTTGATCCGGGAGCAGGTACATTTACAATCGCAACTTTGGGTGATGCCGATATTTTTATTTCAAAGTTAGATGCTTCGGGTAATTTTATTTGGGCAAAAAGTATTGGAGGCGCAGGTATTGACGAGGGTAATGATATTGATGTGGATGCTTCTGGAGATGTTTTTATAGCAGGTTATTATAGTGGCGTGGTTGATTTTGATCCGGGAGTTGGTAGTTTTAATTTAACGTCAGCCGGTAATTACGATGCTTTTGTTTTTAGTTTAAATGCTGCAGGCAATTTTATGTGGGCAAAAAGCTTTGGTGGAACTGGGTATGACATTGCTACATCAATTAAATTAGATGCACTGGGTAACATTCATACTACGGGAAGTTTTGAAACAACAAGTGATTTTGATCCGAATATAGCAGTTTTCAATTTAATTTCAGCAGGAGGATATGATATTTTTATTTTAAAATTAAATCCTTCCGGAAATTTAATTTGGGCTAAAGGTATTGGAGGTACAAGTTATGAAAACACTTCAGCTATTGCGCTCGACGTATCGGGTAATATTTATACTACAGGCAATTTTCAATTAGCGGCAATTGATTTTGATCCGGGACCGGGTGTTTTTATAGTTAATCCGGGTGTTGGTTATGATGTATTTATTTCAAAATTAGACGCTGCCGGAAATTTTGTTTGGGCTAAAGCTTTTAATGGTCCCGGTAATGAATTAGGCATGAGTATAGCAACTGATAATGCCGGAGGTGTTTATACTACAGGTAATTTTACAGGTACATTAGATCTTGATCCCGGAGTTGGCACATATACAATTACTGCATTAGCTAATGATGATGTTTTTATCTCAAAACTGGATGCAGTTGAAATTTTGTATGGGCTAAATCAATTGAAGGAGCAAGTAATAATTATGGTACAGGAATTTGTATTGATGCTTTGGGAAATGTATTAAGCACAGGACATTTTTATGGAACCGCAGATCTTGATCCTT
>JACDED010000221.1 GCA_013816615.1 Bacteroidota bacterium | reverse complement strand
AGTCAAAGATACAAAGCAACTCACATAATAAAAACCAATGATATCAATAGTTTCAGACAATATAGTGTTGAAATCCCACTGTTCATTGCTTGCAGCGGACTCAAATTATATTTTTCTATCACCCCAATTTTATTATTTTTGTACTCCTTATAATTAAGATGGAAACTAAAAATTATTTTGCTCACCCAACCGCAGTTATTGATGATGGCTGCGAGATAGGCGAAGGAACTAAGATCTGGCATTTTTCGCATATCATGTCTAATTGTAAATTAGGCAAAAACTGTAATTTGGGCCAAAACGTAGTTATATCGCCAGATGTAGTTCTTGGCAATAATGTAAAAGCGCAAAATAATATCTCTATTTATACCGGTGTTATTTGTGATGATGATGTTTTCCTGGGGCCAAGCATGGTATTTACAAACGTTATTAACCCACGCAGCGCTGTTAACCGTAAGTCTGAATACGCTAAAACACACGTTGGCAAAGGCGCATCTATTGGTGCAAATGCAACCATTGTTTGCGGACACGATATTGGTAAATTTGCTTTTATTGGCGCAGGCGCCGTTGTAACTAAACATGTACCTGATTATGCGTTGGTGGTTGGAAATCCTTCGCGCCAGATAGGCTGGATGAGCGAATACGGACATAGATTAGAGTTTGATAAAGATGGTTCTGCAAACTGTAAAGAAAGCGGCCAAAAATATAAATTAGAGAATAATACTGTAAAGAGAATTAGTTAATATGAGTAAAATAAAATTTGCAGTTATAGGGCAAGGCCATATTGGAAAAAGGCACGCAGAAATGGTTCGTCGTAACCCTGATTGTGAACTAGTGGCCGTTTGCGATGTGCTACCAAAAGAGAAATTAGCTTTAACCGATCTTAAAGAAAAATATTATACATCTGTTGATGAAATGATTTCTGCCCATCCGGAGATAGAAGTTGTAAATATTTGTACGCCTAATGGATTACATGCAGAACATGCATTAAAAGCTTTAGATGCAAATAAACATGTGGTTGTAGAAAAACCAATGGCATTATCAAAAGCCGATTGCGAAAAAATAATTTATGGTGCTTTGCATCATCATAAAACTGTTTTTTGCGTAATGCAAAACCGTTATTCGCCACCAAGTATTTGGTTAAAAGAAGTAGTGGATAAAAAGATCATTGGTGATATTTACATGGTACAATTAAATTGTTATTGGAACCGTGATGAACGTTACTATAAACCGGGTAACTGGAAAGGTACACAGGATCTTGATGGCGGAACTTTATTTACACAATTCAGTCACTGGATTGATATAATGTATTGGGTATTTGGTGATATTACAAACATCCAGGCAAAGTTTGCAGATTTTAATCATCAGCAAACAACTGCATTTGAAGATAGCGGTTTTGTAAGTTTTGATTTTGTAAATGGTGGAATGGGTTGTGTGAATTATTCAACCGCTGTTTGGGAAAAAAACCTTGAATCGTCGTTGACCATTGTTGGCAGTAAGGGTAGTATTAAAGTTGGCGGTCAGTATATGGACCAGATAGAAGCGTGTAATATTAAAGATTATACGATGCCAAAATTGGAAGAAACTAATCCTGCAAATGATTATGGCACATATAAAGGCTCTGCAAACAATCATCACAGTGTTATTGAAAATGTAGTTGAAACCTTAAAAGGAAAAAATAAAATTTCAACCAATGCTTTAGAAGGATTAAAAGTGGTAGATATAATTGAACGTATTTATGCTTTAAGACCAACCAGTGTTATAAAAGACACAAGCTCTAAATAAGAATTCTTAAAACCAAAATATAAATGAGTATTTACAATAAAATTTTAAAGAAAGATGCAACCGTTGCTGTTATTGGCCTTGGTTATGTGGGATTACCAATTGCGCTTGCATTTGCTAAAAAAGTAAAAGTAATTGGTTTTGATATTAACGAAAAACGCGTTAATATGATGAAGAAAGGTATTGATCCAAGCCAGGAATTAACTAAAAAAGATTTTGCAAACGCTGATATTTCTTTTACTCATAAATTAGAAGATCTTAAGAAAGCAAATTTCTTTATTATTGCAGTTCCAACTCCAATAGATGAGCATAATTTACCTGATCTAAAGCCATTGATAGGTGCATCAACAACTGTTGGTAAAGTGCTTAAAAAAGGAGATTACGTGGTTTACGAATCAACTGTTTACCCGGGTTGTACTGAAGAAGATTGTATTCCTGTTTTAGAACAACACTCAGGTTTAAAATTTATAAAAGATTTTAAGGTTGGTTATTCACCTGAGCGGATTAACCCGGGCGACAAAGAACATACTATTACAAAAATTTTAAAAATAGTTTCAGGTTGCGATAAAGAAAGTTTAGATAATATTGCAAGTGTTTATGAAATTATTGTTGAGCCGGGAACACACCGTGCGTCAAGCATTAAAGTTGCCGAAGCTGCAAAAATTATTGAGAACACGCAACGCGATGTGAACATTGCCTTGATGAACGAATTATCAATTATCTTTTCACGCATTGGTATAAATACTTATGATGTTTTAGAAGCAGCAGGTACAAAATGGAATTTCTTAAAGTTCTCTCCGGGTTTAGTTGGCGGCCATTGTATTGGTGTTGACCCTTATTACTTAACCTACAAGGCTGAAGAAATGGGTTATCACGCTCGTGTAATTAATAGCGGGCGTTATGTGAACGATAGTATGGGTTTTTATGTTGCTAAAACCTGTGTAAAAAGAATTATTGCTGCGGGTAAAAATCTTTCTAAATCAAAAGTATTGGTTATGGGCGCAACGTTTAAAGAAGACGTGAGCGATATTCGTAATAGCAAAGTAGCTGATATTGTAAAGGAATTAAAATCGTTTGGTGTTAAGGTTGATATTGTTGATCCGCATGCTGATAGCGACGAATTAAAACACGAATATGGTTTTGGTTTAAACAAGCTTGCTAAAGGTTATGATGGCGTTATTGTTGCTGTAAATCATAAAGAATATAAAACCCTGGATGAGAAATATTTTAAATCTATTCTTTCAAATAAAGGTGTTTTAGTAGATGTAAAAGGAATGTACAAAGACAAAATTAAAAGCTTAACGTATTGGAGTCTTTAAAATAAATTTTTTAACTAAAGGAATATGAAAATACTGATCACAGGTGGTGCAGGCTTTATTGGCTCTCATGTAGTACGTTTAATGGTAAACAAATATCCAAATTATACAATTCATAATTTAGATAAATTAACCTACGCAGGCAACCTTGCAAATCTTACCGATATTGAAAAAAAACCAAATTATAAATTTGTAAAAGGCGATATAGTTGATGCTAAATTTATTAATGATCTTTTTACAAAAGAAGAATATAACGCTGTTATTCACTTAGCGGCAGAGAGCCATGTTGACAGGAGCATTACAAATCCTTTAGAGTTTGTAATGACCAACGTGATTGGCACTGTTAATTTATTGAACGCAGCCAAAGAATTGTACAAAACAGATAATGCTAAATTCACAAAATTCTATCATGTGAGTACCGATGAGGTATATGGTGCTTTAGGCGAAACAGGCATGTTTACCGAAGAAACCTCTTACGACCCACACAGTCCTTATTCGGCATCTAAAGCAAGCAGTGATCATTTTGTGCGTGCATATCATGATACTTATGGTTTACCGGTTGTTATTTCTAATTGCAGCAATAATTACGGGCCTAATCATTTTCCTGAAAAATTAATTCCGCTTTGTATCTATAATATTAAAAACAGCAAACCTTTACCAATTTACGGCAAAGGCGAAAACGTTAGAGATTGGTTATTTGTAGAAGATCATGCAGTTGCAATTGATACTGTTTTTCATAACGCAAAATTAGGAAGCACTTATAACATTGGTGGCCATAACGAGTGGACAAATATTGATGTGATCCGTTTGCTTTGTAAGGTAATGG
>JACDED010000220.1 GCA_013816615.1 Bacteroidota bacterium | reverse complement strand
GTACAGCCTTGATATAGCTTACATTGTAAAACCGGGTATTGGTTATATTAAGATCAGTCGTTTTGCAAGCACTACTTACGATGAATTTTTAGATGCCTTTAATGCGTTGACAAAACAAGGGATGAAAAAATTAATATTAGATCTGCGTGGTAACGGTGGTGGCTTTTTAAAGACCGCTGTTGAATTGGCGGATGAATTTTTAATGGATGGTTTGCAAATTGTTTATACCGAAGGAAAAGCTCATCCAAAAAAAGTTTACAACGCATCATCACGCGGCGGTTTTGAAAATAATGAAATGGCTGTTTTAATTGATGAGGGAAGTGCAAGTGCAAGTGAGATAGTTGCCGGTGCTTTACAGGATAACGACCGTGCTACGATCATTGGCCGCAGAAGCTTTGGTAAAGGTTTAGTACAGGATCAGATCGATCTTTCAGATGGATCGGCAGTACGTTTAACTATTGCGCGTTATTATACACCAACAGGACGTTGCATTCAAAAACCTTATAACAAAAGTTTAGATGATTATTATAATGAAGAATATTCCCGCTTTGAACAAGGCGAATTATACAATGTGGATAGTATTAAAGTAGATAAGACCAAACAATTTAAAACACCCGGTGGTAAAACTGTTTACGGTGGCGGCGGTATTGTGCCCGATATTTTTGTACCCTTAGATAGTGTAAAATACAGCCCGGTTGTTAACCGTTTATTTTATAGTGGCGCCTTAAATTCATTCGCTTTTGAATTTACTGATAAGTACAGAAGTAAATTTTTAAATGTTTATAAAAACGCAGCTGATTTTATTTTAAAATATAAGATCTCTCAAAATGAAATTAGCGAAATGAATGCTTACCTCGAAGCAAAAAAGGTAAATACAATACACCTTATTGGAAACGAAAAAGGTTTTGACCGGATATTAAAAGCGTTAATTGGCCGTAATTTATTTGATAAAGATGCCTACTACCCTATCTTAAATCAAAACGATAATTCGATCTTAAAAGCAATTTCCGTGCTAAGCGAAAAGAAATAAAAAATCAGTTAAAAAAATTTGGGCGCCCAGGCGGGCTGTCGCTACTCGCTCTTTGCTTCGCTATCGCTATGCAAAGGAGCTCAAACAGGCCGCTTCATCCCTGGCGCAGATGTAACCAAAAAATTACCTATTAAGAGTTTCGGTGGTGCGCCAGGGATGCGAAAGGTTTAGTTCTTTTGCCTGCTAAGGCAAAAAACCGAGGCGATAGCCGAGCCTGTAGCAGCCCGTTAAGGCGCCCAAATAATAAGAAAAGATCTGTTTTTAATTAACATGAGCTTACAGCTTTATGAGCTTCTTACTCAAAGCCCTGTTGTCTTCAAAAACAGTAAGCATATAAATACCGGTTGGTAATTGATCTGTATTTAATTTAAAAGTGCCATTGATGTTATTTAAAACATCCTGAGCAACAACTTTACCATCCAAAGTACGAATCATAATTCTTACTTTTTGCGAAGTATTATTTGCAAGTGTAATAGTTAATTCATTTGTGCATGGCATAGGATATACTTTCCATTCTTCAGTTTCAGCAACACTTTCATTTATACCCGTGCTAAGGTTTTCTGTTATTGCTAATTGCGAAACAGTAACTGCATCGCCGCTGCTTTGTGCGTTTGCATTCGATTTTACAAAAGCGCCATAAAAAGTTACATTTCCGCTTCCGCTAACCGGAGCTTTCCATTGAAATGTCCACGTAGCTGAATTTGATGTGCCGGCTGTACCAGCAGTTTTATGCATAATATATTTACTTCCACCTGTTAATTGTGTTCTTGTTCCGTCATTTACCATCAAGGTTCCCTTTTGCTGGCCGGTTGCATTTTGTGGTGATACCTGAAACCCAAATTTATTAAATATAGGGTGAGATACGGTTGCCGTCATATTATAAGTTGCACCGGGTATATAACCCGTTACAGGAATATCAGATGTAATAAGATTAGGTGAGTTGGGTGCAGAGCCACCGTGGCATGCCGCACAATTTGCAGCATCGCCGGGTGAACCCGATACGCCAGCCGGAGGCCCGCTTTCGTATTTTGATTTAAACTGTGAGGTTAATAAAATAACAACAGTTAAAAATATGCTTAAGCTAAAATACCTTGTTTTCATAAAATGAGGTTTATAAAACAAATGTAATAACTGAAAGAATAGAGATAATACACAAAACAATGCAGGTATTGCACTTTTCAACTATTTGCCACTTGTTGACGGTATTCTAACGGCGTAAGCAACATGTTCTTCTTAAAGAAACGATTAAAATAGGCTACATCTTCAAAATTAAGAGAGAACGAAATTTCTTTTACACTTAAGCTGGTACTATATAATAAACGTCTTGCCTCCAATAAGATCCGCTCGTGAATTAATTGTATTGCACTTTTACCTGTTTCTTTTTTGCAAAGGGCATTTAAATAATTTGGCGAAAGGTTAAGTTTTTCAGAATATTCTTGTACGCTTAGCTGATCAGCATACAGCTTATCTATCAATTTTATAAAATCAGTTACGCGCACATCACGGTGCATATTTTTATTTTCATCGCCTTTAGCATGTTCAATAAAAAACTGTTTTACTTTTAATAAAATGATATTAAGATAAGATCTAATTATATCAATTTTAAAAGGATGATTGGAATTAAAGGTCTCGTAAATTGAATTAACCATTTGAAAGATCTCATGAAATAATTTTTTTGGTACTTGTAAATAAGGCTGAGAAGAATTAAAATCATAAAAAGGAAAATGTGCAGCAAAGCTTTCGTTCTTATTTCTAAAAGGAATGATATCGCCAGTAAAACACAATACAAAACCTTTTGATTGATTGGCTTTTAATTTGTGAACCTGTGTTGGCGAAACAAAATGTAAAGAGCTTGCTTTTATTTTATGATCATTAAAATCCAATTCATGAATGCCGCCTCCTTCTGTAAACACAAAAAATTCGTAAAAATTATGGCGGTGCGGAATAACACCGTCGTAATTACGTTCACCTACTCCATTTAAAGGAATAATATCAAATTCAGCATGCTGAAGATCTTTGATCATTAGATCATGAACCGGAATTATAGACATCAACTAATTTTAATGAGGTAAATTTAGTTTAATTGTTTTAAGAATCAAATTAAGCATTCTTTTCTTAAAAGATCATTACATTTGCCGTTCAGTAATCGGAGACCTGTCAGAGTGGTCGAACGAGCCCGCTTGGAAAGCGTGTATACGGGTAACTGTATCGAGGGTTCGAATCCCTCGGTCTCCGCTCTTTAAGTTTTTAATTAAATTTGAAGAAACTAAAGGATCATTTATTTAAGTGATCCTTTTTGTTTTTTATTTAATTGACCGACCTATAAGTCCTTTTGAAGATAGATTCACTGAATTCCTAGTCTTTGGAGCAGGGTTAGAAATTGATGCGGACGATTTTTTTAAGCATTTTACAGCAATATCCTAACAAATCGTTTATCGTGTTTTCGCAATTGGTTGAAACCGGAAACAAATCAGTTTATTTCTTTTAGCGGTTTTCTTGTCAGTTATGGTTATTTTTATACCCCCAACGTTAATAATTTCAGCTCGATCCTATAAAAAATCAGCTTAAGTACTATGGACTTTTCCCTGTTATCTGCATATCTTAAAAAATTTCATCCGCTAAAACGGGAAGCCGAGGACGCGATTTTCCAGATTTCAAAATTGACACAAGTCGTCAAGCATGACAACCTTCAATCGTTTGGACATACCTGTAAGACCATCTACTTCATAAACAAGGGACTCGCCCGGATATATTACTATAAAGATGGAAATGATATAACTGAAAGTTTCTCTTTCGAGAACAATATAATTGCGCGAGTTGAGAGTTTATTCTCAGGTAAACCCTGTAAGCTCCCCTTAATTAGACTATACAAAAGTAGACTTTTTAATTAATTTATTATTATTGGTTGAACCTTGCTTTGCAAGATTCTGCGCAGAATCTTGC